>DATHOB010000108.1:0-4554 GCA_035485355.1 Opitutales bacterium
CGCGTTAGTCTTATTCCACGTCGGAGGAATTATATTAAGGGGTTCGATACTGCCATGGATTTTTGCAAGGTAGAGCGTTCCATTATTTGCATAGCATTCGTTATTTTTTCCCAATTTTGTAGAGATGCAAATTTTCCCATCGACATAGTAATGTGTTTTTACACAATCAAAAAATGATTCGATAATTAAATCATAGTTTAGACTGATTACAGCATAACACTCCTGATTGGCTCCTTTAATGCCAACATATAATGGCTCGGTCATTGGTTGTGGGGCGCTTGGCGATCCATTCGTAATAAATTCCCAATTTGCGACGCCTGAGACAAATCTGCCGTATTTGAGGAAGAGCGGATTTTGGCCAAAAATTTCATTTGGCCAAAGTCCCGAGTCTATTCTTCCGGGTGCAATACTTGGTGTATAAAACTTAATTACGTCGGCGATATACTTGTGGAAATGATCAGCGAGTGGTTTGCCACTAATGAATGATTCCATTTCTAGGTTGGATAAAATTTCTTCAATATTATGCAGATCGGTTCTCAAATAAAGTTTAGAGCGGCTTAAGCGATTAATATGTTTATAAATTTCTTCGAAATGGGAGTATTTCTTTGAATCGGATGCAAAAATGTCTTTCGACTTGGAAATGAAGTTGCTCATTACGGGAAGTCCCATTGGGGCCGAAAATCCCGCGCCAAGAATATAAAGAATTTTTTTCATAAAAAACACATTAGCTGTTTTTCTTTAGCAACAACTCCACCCACGCGAAGTCCTCCGGATGGGTGAGTTTGGGGTTGGGGGAGGGGTTTTCGACGATGGTCGTGGCCTGGCCGAGGAGCGCGGCGGCGGCGACATCATCGGTTACGCGGAGCTTTTGGGCGCGGACTTTGGCATAGGCGCGGGTGATGAGGTCGCGCGCAAAGGCCTGGGGGGTTTCCATCGCCCAGAGGGTTTCACGTTGCAGATCGCGCAATTTTAAGCGCGACAAATTTTTTGCCGCGGGCAAAGGGATTTGTTTGATCGTGTCCGTCACCCGGTGGGCGAGCACAGCGGCGCCATCCGTTTCCACGGCGGTGGCGAGCGCGCGAAGGCTCGCGGGAGTAATCAAAGGCCGGGCGCAGTCATGGATGAAAACGTTTTTGATTTGCGGCGGGGTATTTTGCAGCCCATGGAAAACCGAATCCTGCCGCTCTGCGCCACCGACGGTGAATACGACTTGATTGAGCGGCATTTTCAATTTTGCCAGCACTGCGGTCACTGCCTGCATTTGTTCCGCGTCGCGCACGACGAAGACAAAATAGTCCGCCACGCCGGAATCAAGCAATGCAGTGATGGAGTAGATGAGCGCTGGCCGGCCCGCGAGCGGGGCGAGCACCTTGTCCGAGACCGTGCCGCGCATCCGCGCCGCCCGGCCCGCACACAACATGATGGCGGCATTAGACATATTTGCGTTTTTTTGGACAGAATTAACAGAATTTGGGCGCGAGAAAAAGAATCTGTGAATTTTGTTAATTCTGTCTTAAAAATTCAGTTTCCCATTTCCGCGCGGATGGCCGCCAGCGCAGCGCGTGGGTCCTTCGCCTGGAGCAAAGGCCTTCCGACGACGATATAATCCGCGCCGGCGGCCGCGGCCTCGCCGGGAGTCAGCGCGCGTTTCTGATCGCCTAGCGCTGCGCCTGCCGGGCGCACTCCCGGGGTGACCAACAAAGGATTGCGCCCAAATTTCGCGCGTAGCGCGGGCAGCTCTACCGGCGAGCAAATCAGCCCCGGGATACCCGTGCCGAAGGCCAATCCTGCGAGTCGCTCGACTTGCGCTCCGGCTCCGCCCGCCACTCCCGTTTCAGCCAACCCTGCATCATCGAAGGACGTCAGCACCGTCACCGCCAGCAATTTCAGGGCGGGGTTGGTTTCGTGCGCGGCGGCCACCGCTTCACGCATCATTTCCGCCCCGCCGCCGGCGTGAATGGTCAGCATCTCGCATGGCCGCCCCTTTAGGCTTTTGATGGCCGAAGCGACGGTATTGGGGATGTCATGCAGCTTGAGATCCAGAAAGACTTTGTGGCCCCGATTGGCCACCGCATCCACCAATCCCGGGCCCTCGCGCACGAATAATTGCAGCCCGATTTTGACCCAGCGCAAATCACTCCCGATACGGTCGAGATAGGCTTCCGCATCGGCGCGGGTGGGCACATCTAACGCGAGGATGACATCGCAAGGCTTGGTTTTGGTCGGCGGCAAAGGTTGTGTAAAGGTGGGCATGGGTAGAAGTGGTTTTGTGCCAGATTGGAGCATTGTTACAAAAGGTGCGAGCATTTCAATGCGTCACAATTGGAACACTTTAATAATGCCATTTTTACGGAATCGAGCCGATAATTTTCGATTCTGTTGAGCGGATATGTCTCCCGTCGGGAAAATGGCGGGGTAAGCTGACTTGTGTAAAAACGATTGACGGGTGCGGGAGAAAGCAGTTCAATAACCCTCTGTTTGTGAAACTGGGGTCGTAGCTCAGTTGGAAGAGCGCCACAATGGCATTGTGGAGGTCGTGGGTTCGAGCCCCATCGGCTCCACCAGTTTCGCTGCGCAGAGGGGTGGATTCATATTGGAAGTCATCAAACGGTTTTTAGGGTAAAGCACTCAGGGCGTGTTCCATTTCGGAACGAGGCTGAAGCATCATATTAGTATTTGTTCAAATTTGGAACATAATCCAGGCATAATGTTAAAAAAAAGTTACGATTAATAAATTTTGACTATGAGTTAATTTGGGATTAATTTGGGAAAAATTTGCCGATAAAATAAAGATATTTGATATAATGTTATGACAGTTGCCGGGCTGGAATGCGCCCCCGCTTCAGGCTATATGCCAGAAGTGGTGCTCCGCGTTTAGCCTTAATACTGGAGCGGACGTGATGGATTATCCTTGAGACCCTATTCAATGAGTTCCTCCTTAACGATTCGGCATCAGGCCAAATACGTCTCCCTTTCCCAAGCGGCTGGAGTGCTGGTTTCCGTAGCAGGGGGATTAGTCATCCTCGGGTGGGTAATGGATATTTCCTGGTTAAAGAGCATCTACCCGGGCTGGAGTGTGATGAAGGTAAACACGGCGGGCAGCTTCATCTTGTGCGGTATCTCGCTGGTGCTGCAGGGCTATGAGCAACCCGGCAAAGCGCGGCGTCGAGTTGGTCGTGCTTGTGCGGCAATTGTCCTCGTCGTGGTTTTGCTGACGCTGGGGGAGTATTTGACTCAGACGAATTTTGGCCTTGATCAACTGCTCATCAAGCAGATGCCGGGCGCCACTCCAGACGCGCATCCCGGTCGCATGTCACTGGCGGCAGTCGTGGGCTTCATTTGTGTCAGTCTGGCTTTGCTGGAGTTGGACTGGAAGTTGAGGAATGGCATACGCCCGTCGCAGGCTTTGGCGCTGCTGGCGGGTTTAATCGGGCAATTCGCCTTTGCGGGATACCTTTTCGGCGTGCAATCGCCCTTTGCCAATTCGCCTTTTTCCACCATGGCGATTCACACCTCGGTTTTGCTTCTGGTGTTGTCCCTGGGGTTGTTGGTGGCCCGGCCGGGGGTGGGCTTCTTGGGCACACTTACCAGCGAAGGCATTGGGGGCGTGCTCGCGCGCAGGCTACTCCCCCTGGCTATCATCCTGCCCTTGGGGATTGGCTGGCTGCGATTGCAGGGCCAACTGGCAGGATATTATGGTTTGGAATTTGGATTGGCGTTGTTTGCCACCTGCAATATTTTCGTCTTTTTCGGTTTGATCTGGTGTGCCGCCTATTGGCTCAACCGCGCGGAGGCCGAGCGCCAGCTCGTGGAGTTGGCGGTTCGTGAAGGCCAGCTGCAAGTCAAGAGCATCATTGATTCGGCAATGGACGCCATCATCACGGTGGACGAGACGCAGAAGATTGTGCTTTTCAACGCTGCGGCGGAAAAAATGTTCGGCTGCGTAGGAACGGAGGCGCTGGGCCAGCCGTTGGAGCGGTTCATCCCGGCGCGTTTCCGTGAGTCGCATGCCAGGCATGTCGAATCCTTTGGCCAAACCGGCGAGACCGGTCGTGCGATGGGCAAACTGGGGGACATCCATGGCCTGCGCGCCAATGGCGAGGAATTTCCCATCGAAGCGTCCATTTCCCACACCACGTCTGGAAACAAAAAATTTTTCACCGTAATTCTGCGCGACATCACGATGCGGAAACGGGATGAGGAAGTGCACGCCCGCCTCGCCGCGATAGTCGAGCACTCTGACGACGCCATCATCGGCAAAAACCTGGAGGGAATCATCACCAGTTGGAACCGCGGCGCTGAGCACCTGTTGGGCTACACTGCCGAGGAAATCACCGGCCAATCCGTAACGCTCCTCATCCCGCCCGAACGCCGGGACGAGGAAAAGGCAATTTTGACGCGGCTCAAACGCGGCGAGCACATTCGCCATTACGAGACCGTGCGGCGACGCAAAGATGGCAGCCTGGTTGAACTCTCGCTGACCATTTCCCCCCTGCTCGACAGCCATGGCCGGATGGTCGGCGCGTCCAAAATTGCCCGCGACATCACCGAGCG
>DATHOB010000109.1:0-2021 GCA_035485355.1 Opitutales bacterium
GGAATGGCTCACGTTCGACGCCCGGTATAATGTCCCGCGCATTGGCCGCGTCAAAGTCGCGCACGGGGCGGATGCCGTGGATGGCGCGTTTGCCACGATCTACGGCGAAGCCAACCTGACATATTTCCTCGTCTGGGCCTATCAGGTGAATCCGCAGCAAGTCTCCATGGGCGACCCCATCGATTTGTCCAAACGGCTCGACGGCACCGAGCTCATTCGGTTCAATTAGCCAACGTGCCTGTTCTTTCCAACCAACCCCCAGTTCCCATTTCCCGCATCAAAAAATCACCTCCAGCATCTCGCGAATCCGCGCCGCGCGTGGCCGCCGCGATTGACCGCGTGGCGCACCAATTGCCCGTCTTCCGCCGTCACTTGCACCAGCATCCCGAATTGAGCGGCGCGGAATACGCGACGACCGCGTATCTCGGCCAGCAACTCGCCGCGGCCAAAATCCCGTTTCGTTTCGGCGCCGGGAAAAAAGGCATCATTACGGATCTCGTGCCTGCGTCCGGGGTAAAAGCGCCCGTCATCGCCTTGCGGGCCGATATTGACGCCCTGCCGATTACTGAAGAAAACAAAATCGCCTGCCGCTCCCAAAACCCGGGCGTCATGCACGCCTGCGGCCACGATGCCCATTCTGCCATCTTGCTCGGCACGACCTTGGCGCTCCATCGGGGCGGGAAGCTGGCCGTGGCCTGGAAAAGCATTTTTCAACCCGCGGAAGAAACCGGTTGCGGCGCCAGCGCGATGGTCGCCCAGGGCGCCGTCCACGGCGTGGACGCCATCCTCGCCTTTCACGTGGATCCCACTCTGCCCCTTGGTCGCGTCAGCATCACCCCGGGGCCGCAGTCCGCTTTCTGCCAGGACTTCGTCATCACCGTGCGTGGCCAAGGCGGCCACGGCGCGCGCCCGCATCGCACTGTTGACCCCATTGCAGTCGCCGCCCAACTCATCACCCTCGTTTACCAGGCCGTCCCGCGCCAGACCGACGCCCGCGACCCCGTCGTGGTGACCATCGGCATGATTCAAGGCGGCCACGCGCCGAATGTTATTCCGGATACCGTCGTGCTCAAGGGAACCATCCGGTCGTTTAATGAAGACGTGTCCCACCACGCCCGCCAGACCATCGAGCGCCTTTGCGCCGGCACCGCCCGCGCCTTCCGCGCCGCCATCACCCCCATTTTTGACCGCTTATTGCGCGGGTTGATCAACGATCCCGCCGTCACCGGTATTTGTCTTCAAGCCGCGCGCAACCTTTTGGGGCCGCAACACGTCGAGACCGACCGCCGCCCCAGCATGGGGGCCGAGGACTTTGCGGACTACCCCGTTCCGGCCTGCATGATGCTGCTCGGCACAAAATCCCCCGGGCGGAAAATCACCCCCCTGCACACCAGCACCTTCAACCTCGACGAAAAAGCGCTCCTCATCGGCGTCCGCCTCTTCACCCAAATTCTCCTCGAGTGGCCTAGCGCATAGTAAGGTAGGGCGGGGCGTCCCGTCAGTCAGGAGCGCAAAGCGCGACGTGACTGATGCCTAGCTCGAGCGCGGCAGCGCGAGATCCCGAGCAGACTTGCGAGGGACTAAATCCAACCAAATCCGGCCACTTAACCCCCTCCCACCTCAATCGGATTTTCCAACCCTGCCGGTGCGTCTTGTCGTAGCGCGGTGCTTATCAAATCGATTTATGCTTGCGCCGCGACCCAATGCTCCGCCGCGAACAAACGATTTTTTCCACGCACGGCGACGGCATACTCGAAACCGTTTTGAATGCTATACGCGCCAAATTCACCTTTTTTATTCAAGGCAATGAACCCGACCTGGAACGTGGCGCAGTCGCTTTGTTTTTCGGCGATGCGGCGCACCGCCTCGCGGCAGGCGGCGGCGGGGCTTTTCCCGCGGCGCATGGCCTCGACAATGACCATCGCCCCGGCGATTTTCATCACCGCCTCGCCCTTGCCGGTGGCCGCGGCCGCGCCGACTTCGTTGTCCACATACAACCCCGCGCCGATGATGGGCGAATC
>DATHOB010000110.1:0-6065 GCA_035485355.1 Opitutales bacterium
GCATGGCTGCCGGCTTTGGCGGAGGGTCTGCGCGATCTGGCCCGTTCCAATTCCCGTTTTCGTGGCAAAGCCACTTTCATTCTTCCCGGTTACCAGTTGCTGATTAAGCCGATCAAAATCCCGCATGTGGAAGAATCGAAGCGCGGGCAGATTGTGGCCTTTGAAGCCCAGAACAACATTCCCTTCCCGTTGGCCGAGGCCGTGTGGGGCAGCCAAGTGATTGCGGATGACGGTATTGAGTCGGAAGTCCTGCTGGCCGCGCAAAAGGCGGAAGCCTCCAATCGTTTTTGCGGCCTGATGTCCACCATTGGACTTGAGCCGGTTGCCCTCCAGCCGAGTTCCCTGCTTGATTTTAATGCCTACAAGTTGGTCCACCCCTCGGACTTGGAAGATACCCTGTTGATTAACATCGGTGCGCGTTCGAGCAATCTCACTTTTATCAGCCCGGCAGGTCTCTTCATCCGTAATATCAGTGTGGGTGGCAACAGCCTGACTCAGGCGATTGCCGACGGCGTGGGCAAAACATTTGCCCAGGGCGAAGACGTCAAAATCTCTTTTTACACCGGCCAGACCACTTTTGAAGCCGAAGACCCGGCGGTGAACCTCATTCAGACCAAGGCGCAGGACTTCATGAAGCGCCTCAGCCAGCAGATAACCCAGTCGATTATCGCCTACCGTCGTGCAAGTGGCCGGGCCGCGCCGGTGCGCATCCTATTGACTGGCCGCGGCAGCCTGCTGGCGGGCCTGCCGGAATATCTCAGTGAGGCGCAAAAAGTTTCGGTTGATTATTTCAACCCGACATTGACCGTGGGTGTTGGCTCACGGGTGGATCGCGGCACGCTCGGCCAGCTCTACTATCAGATCAGCGAAACCGTGGGCGAAGCCGTGCGACTGGTGAAGCCGGACGCGATGGGGGTCAACCTCCTGCCGCCCATCATTAAGTCGCGGTTGCAGTTTCAAAAGCAGAAGCCTTTTCTGGTGTTGGCCGCCGCCGCCTTGGCGATTGCGCCGCTGCCCATGCTGTATCGGTATTACGAGCAGAAGGCACTCCTCTCCAATGAAACTTCCTCTTGGGATGCCCAGAGCAACCACCTTCGATCCATCGGCAAGGAAATTGACGCATCCACCAAAGATGCCGACGATACCATTGCGCTCATCAGCAAGTATGAGGGGTTGTATAATTCCCGCTTTAACTGGATTACCTTTTTCGCGCAATTGCAAGACGCGCTGGTAGAGACCCAGGATATTTGGATCGACAGCATGATTCCTGATCGTGAACTGCCGGTGTCCGTCCCCGTCATTACGCACACCCCTTCCGGAAATTCGACCGGAGGTCGTAATGGGAACGGGGGCCGGAAAGCCGCCGCCGCAGCTGCTGCGGCGGCACGACAGGCTCCGGCGATGATCTACACACTCAAATTCAATGGCCGCATGCTTTTGCGCGACATTGATCCTGACAATCCCAAAGCGTTTGATGCCGATGCCGTCAAAAGCACCATCAACAAAATGTTGAAATCTTTTAATGACATTCCCTTCGTCCAAAGTGTCGCCGAGGGCCCGCTTGATTTCGGTGACAAACGCATGATTGGTTTCGAATTCACGGTCACGATCAAACCTGAGAATCCGCTTTGATCCGCTCCGCCACCTTTCTACCCCGCCCCATCCCTAATTTTCGCCCCCATGGATTTCGCCAAACGTTACCCGATTCTCACCGCGATTGTGGCCTTTTGTGTGGTCGCTTTCGCAGCGGAATCGTTTTTTCTGTGGAAGTTTAACAAGGACAATGTTGCGCTCGAACGTGACCGGAATGAAGCCCGCCACAAGGCGGAATCCATCGCACATGACGACACCGTCACCGCTCCCACGCCGGAAAACCTTGCCGCCGCTGCGAAGAATGCGGACGCACTGAAGGCTGATTTGGATAAGGTCAAAGCCGCTTTTACGGATACAGCGGAAAAAATCCCTCCCGCTCCAACCAGCGTCCCCGAATTATTGGTGGATATTGAGCAATATGCCAACGATATGCAAATCCTGGCCAAGCAACATGAGGTGGTATTGCCAATTGCAGACTATAGTTTTGGCATGGCTAAATATCGCAACCATGCCGCCCCGCCACCTGTGGAAAAGGTTTCCGCCATTTTCACCCAAATGGAGGTGTTGCAGTATATCATGTCGCATTTGATGGGGGCCGCCAAAATTTCCGGTCAGGAAATGAGGATTATCTCAGTGTTGCGTCAGGATGTCACTGCGGCTTCTTTTGATGCCAAGCCTGGCACGGCGGCGGCCAACGCTGGGGTGGGGGTGGATGATCTTTCCAGTGAGACTTTTGTGGTGGACCCTGCGGTGACGGCCCGCGTTCCCGGATTCGTGGACACTTATGCTTTTCAAATCAAATTCGTGAGCTATACCAATTCCCTGCGACTGTTGCTGAACAACTTGAAGGAATTCCGGCTTCCCCTCGTGGTGCGTAGTGTCAAAGTTGAGCCGGCGCCCATCGTGTCCGACCGCCCAACTGGCGCAGAAGCCGCCGCCGCCAAAAAAAGCGGAATCAGCGATACCGCCAAACCGGTGGTGACAGATAACCTCTCGCAATTCACTTTGGTCATCGAATACATCATGTTGCCCACCCCGCCCCCGGCTGAAGGTGATGCTGATGCGGCCGCAGCGAGTGCGACTTCCACGGACGCAGCCAGCGCCCCGGCGTCCACCACCGCCAATTAATCCCCACCCCCATTACCGCTATTCCAAGCTTTGCCCGGCATGAAAAATTATTACGATAAAGTTCTCTTTCTCCTCGGCCTGATTGTGTTGGGCATCGGGGTCGGCATCTTTTATCAAAAGGGCGCGGTGCCGAAGGCCGAATCTGTTACTCAGCCGAAATTGCGGGGCACCCCCTACGAAGATATCCCTGAGCCGGATACCCACACTTCTGTGAGAGTGTGGGAAACGCCCCCCGACCAGAACGAAATTCGTGGTGAGGCGGATCCAGGTTGGATTTACCAAGTTTTCACTCCGCCGAAAATTTATTGGGAAACCGGCACGGGCTGGATTCCGCAATCTCCGGACACGCCGCCCAAGGTGCCGGCCGGTTTCGGCCTCACTTTCGTCGCCCCTGGGCAAGACCTGTATCGCATTCAGATTCAGGGCGTCTCCGGCACCGGCCAAAAAGACGACGTCATCAACTTTTGGGACGTGGAAACCAATAACGATTTCCATCTGAAGGTTGGCGAAGTCAACGATGACAGCAAGCGCGAGGAAATTCAGGTGGTGGACTTGTCTTTTGAAAAACGCGAAAACCACGGTATTGTAAGCAACACCGCGGTAGTCACGATACTTGACCAGCGCACTAACCAACAAGTAAAGTTGACCGAAGGTGAGCTTTACTCACCGACGGGCACGCGCTACATCACCCTCCATTTCTCGGATCCATTCCCCGAAAAGGATTGGAATGTATCCAAAGAAGGCGATGAAATAGAATTTCCCGGATCGACCCCCGGATTCGATTTAGCGGATCCGATAGTTTTTCATGTGGACAATATTGACTTTGACGCCCCGAGCGTTACGGTTGAGCGTCAAATCAAAAACAAACGTCACGTTTTGATCAAACCTGTCCTGGTTCAAACACTTACTCCACCCACTACCGAGACTGCGGCCCCTGCGGCGGACACTTCCACAACCAAATCCAAACCCCCTGGGTCACCAGGCCCGACCCGGCCATCTCCTCAATCCCATCCTGCGGCCAGTTCGGCTTCCGCAACCGCTACCGGGCCTAAACGCGACACATCCATAACTGCAAATTCCATTGGTCATACAGCGCCGACCACCCCGACCGCCGCACCTTCGGCGGCTAGCGGCACCAATTACAAAAAATGAAACCCATCGTTGCCCGCATTTTCACCCCCATCCCCTTCACCATCAGCCTACGCTCGTATCCGCCTATGAAGACGCACCGGAAAACATATAGCCCCACGCCCATCGCTCTGGCCCTTGCCGCTGGTTTGCTGGCTGGCGCCATCATCCCCTCATCCCCGCTTCTTGCCCAAGCCGCCACGCCTGCCAGCGCGTCGGCCAACCAGAAGATTCAATTATTCAGCGACGCCATAACGGCACAGCAGAATGGCGACCTCGCCAAAGCCGGTGGCGACGTGGCCAAGGCGAACAGCGATTATGCGCAAGCCAAGGATCTCTTTGGCCAGATTGTTGCGTTGGACCCGACAGATCCCGGCAACAAGGACATCCAAGTCCGCATGGCCCAGCTTGACCAGATGATGGCCCAGCAATCCAAAGGCATGCCGTCCACGGGTGGTGCAATTGTTGCCGCGAGCTCTGCTGCTGACACCTCCAGCACTACAGCAGCCGCTCCGACTTCCGGCAAGTCCGCCGCCAACCAGGCTTCGGTTGAGGCCACTTCCGAACTGGCCATCCAGGCGGAAAAGCAAAAGAACCAGATGGCGACCGTGCGGCAGGATAGAGCCGATGCCATGGCCAGCGACAAGGCCGGGAACTATGACGATGCCCGCGCCAAATTGGCCAAAGCGGATGCTGAATTGCCCCCGGGTATTGCTTCGAACAGCATCCACGCTGGCATTAGCCAGGATGTTGCCAAGACTTGGTATGACCAAACACTTGCGGCCATCAATGCCGCGGACTTTGCGGCGGCCCAAACGGACATCAAATCGTATCAAGACAATGGCGGTGACGCCAATGGTGCGAGCGCTCTGTCGGCAGAACTAGCCAAAGCCCAGCACGATCCGCGCCGCCAACCCGTTGACCCGGCGTTCCAAGCCAAGCAGGATACCATCGCCCAGCTTTTGGTTCAAGGCGAAGCGGAATACTTCTACGGCGACTACAATGACGCCCAGAGTGTCTTCAATCAGGTCATCATCTATGACCCGAACAACGTGGCCGCCCAAGCGTACCAGAAGAAAATCAACGAACTTTTGTTTGACTCTTCCAGCCTCCCGCACGACTCGGTTCGCATTGAGATGCTGAAGGAAGTCAATGATGATTGGCGCATGCCCGGAGTTTACGTGGGCCAGCAAGGCCCGGACACCAACAAACCCGTGGTGGCCCCGGACATTAAAAAGCTTGGTGAAATTATCATTCCGCGTGTGGACATTGACGTGCCGACCCCGTTGGATGATGTCATTACTACCCTCACGGTATTGTCGCGTCAGTATGACAAAGACAACAAAGGTTTGAATTTTCACGTTGAACCGCCGAGCAACGGCCAAAGTATGCCGAAGATCAAATTGCGGGAGCTGAATGATGTCAGCCTGCAAAAGCTTCTCGACATGGCCTGCCAAGATGCTGGCTACGGCTATTATGATGATGATGGCATTATCCAAGTTGCCCAAGGGGCCTCGGGTGGTGCCAGCACCAGCCTCAGCCGCAGCTACCAGACCAAGCCCTTCCCCATGACGGATGCCACCCTGACCCGGTTGCTGGGCATTCCGCCGAGCGGCGACTCGAGCAATAGCACTGCGGATTCCTCCTTTTCTGCGAGCGGCGGTGGTTCCAGCAGCGGTTCCTCGGATAGTGCGCCTGCCTCGGGTGACATTGAATCTCGCTTGCAGTCGTTCTTTGAACGCTCCGGCATCGACTTTCCGGCCGGTTCACGCGTCAGTTATGCTTCCCCCAACATTTATGTGACCAACACACCCAAGAATCTGCAGGCACTTGATTCCTTCCTCAAGCAATTCAGCACGGTCAAGCAAGCTGAAATTGAAGCTCGTTTCCTCGACGTGAATCAAGGTGACTTGCAGGAAATGGGCTTTAATTGGAACGTATCCAATCCGACCCCGGGGCAAGAGAACAACTTCCTGCAAACAACCAACCTCAACGGCAGCACCACAATTCGCAATTTGGGCACGGCGTTTCCGCTGGGCAACAGTGGCGCCAACCCGACAATTGTGGCTGGTTTGAGCACAAGTTCGGTTGAGCAGCTTCCTGAGACCATTGACCCCACCACAGGGGCCATCAATGGCGGTGGCAATATTACCGTTACCACCCCGTTGCCCAATCTTACCATCCCCCAGAGCATTCCTACTCTGCCCAATGAAGTT
>DATHOB010000111.1:0-15092 GCA_035485355.1 Opitutales bacterium
GTGGTCGAGAGCATCGACGCCATGACAGCGGACTGGACGCGCCTGCCTGGCGACTTGCTGCAAACCATCTCCAGCCGCATCACCAACGAAGTCCGTGGAGTGAGCCGGGTGGTGCTGGATATTTCCTCGAAGCCGCCGGCGACGATTGAGTGGGAGTAACGCCCTCCTTTCGGGCTTGCTTACTTCAACGTGCGAACCAAAACTGTTTTTGATTAGAGCGACACATCATTAATCCCCTCAACCCCTTTTGCCGCCGTGGAAATTCTCACTGAAAACGTCAACAATATCGCCGTGGTCAGCCTCAAGGGCCGGCTCGACATCAACACCCACGCCCAGCTCGAAACCGAACTGAATGCGCTCGCAGGCAAGGGCCAGACCAAGGTGCTCGTGGACGTGAAGGGCTTGGAATACATTTCCAGCGCGGGGCTGCGCGTGCTGCTTTCCGCGGCCAAGACGTTTAAGAAAATCAACGGTGTCATCTCGCTGGCATCGCTTACCCCGACGGTGCGGCAGGTTTTTGAAATATCCGGGTTTGCGACCATCTTCCCCCTCTACGCCAACCGCGAGGAAGCACTGGCCAAGATGAAATAATACGCCTTGCCGGGGCGGGCACTGTCATCTATATTGATCCCATGTCGGATCGCGAATATGAGGATTTAAAAGCCCGGGTACTTCGGCTGGAAATTCTGGTTTTGGTCGGTGCGACGCTATTTCCTTTTTTTGGCGGCGGCAGTATTTTGATTGTCGCGGTGGTTCTTTTGCTGGCCGAAATGCTGCATGCGTTCCGGCGGATGCGGGCGATTGCCAAAGCCAATCATTCGTCTTATTTCCCGCTGGAAGAAGACAATTCAAATAAGCCTTGGGCCAAGTAACTTTTTCGACGCTCCAACCCGAACTTTTGTCCGCCATGCCCCCGCCTCTCTTGCCACCGCCCGATGAAGTCGCCATTCAGGTCCGCAAACTGCGGTATGAGGTACGCCGGCTCCGCTACACGGTTATTATTTGTGCGCTGGGAATTTGCGCGGTGATCGGACTGGAGAACAATGTGATGGCCCCGTTTGTAGCGCTGGCGGTGATTGCGGCCGTGCTGCTCGCGGGCCTGATTGGCGCGGCCAAGTTGTTTGCCAATGGGTGGGATGCCGTCTCCATGCGCTGGCAGCGCGCCCGCTGGCAGGCCGAGCGGAACAAGCCCGTGGAAGAAGACGAAAAACTGTGATGCGCCGTTTTTTCAATTCATGATTGTCCATTCAATTTATGAATAGTGCCAGCCCATTGAATTCCGTTTCCGCCACCAGCCAATCTGTCGCTGACGCTGGATCGAGCATTCCCCTGCGCGAAATTGTCTCAGACGCGATTCGATATTGGGAACCCCGCCGCATTGTCTATAACGCGGTGCTCGCGGCGATTGTCCTCTATCATTATTATGCCGTTCACCAATTAATCCACACATACATATTGCCGCCGGACTTCTACCTGGCTGTGGTCATAATGGCCCTGCTGGCCAATATGTGCTATTGCGCGGCTTATATCGTTGATGTTTTTGTCCAACTGTCCAATTTCCGTGATACGTGGCGTTCTCGCCGCTGGATGTTGTTTATCCTGGGTCTTGTTATTGCAGTTATATTGACCCAATTGATTGCCGAGGGAATGTTTAGCGATCCATCGGCGTTTGTCGGCATCTTTTAACCCACCCTCAATCTTCCCGTGACGTTTTTTCCATGCTGAGTTTTGGCAGCTTGTTGGCTGTGGCGACGACATAGACCGGCTCTTTTGTACGCACCCAGACTTGTTGTTCCTTCAAAAACCGCGCGGGGACGTGTTCGCAAACTTCCGCGACGGTTTTGGCGGGCAGGCGGCGGCCCTTGGGCGAGGTGTTGAAATCCTGCGCGGCTTTGATGATGCGCTCTTCCGTCCCGACCACACTGGCTTCCTCCGGAATTTGCACGACCCAGCCGGTGAAGTCCTTGCCGTCGAGCTGTCCGCGCGGGTCGGACACGACCATCACATATTGTTTTTTGACGGCGGGCGGTTTTTCCTCGTCGAGCATCGCGGCCAGCTCCTGATTGATTTCCTCAAGAATGTGCGCGACCTGACGGACATCCAGTTCGTTGCGCTGAAGGATGACTTTGACCAATTCGAGATCTACTTTGGGCATGGGCGAAGGATGAGGGATGAAGGCGGAAGGATGAAAGGAAAAAATGCGCCATCATCGCCGTGGTTCAGGCGATTTTACATCTTGGCACACTTTGCAGCTTGGCGGTCAATTGCTCCAAATACTATTCACGCCCTGGGCCGCGACCGCCGCCGGGTGGAGGGCGACGTCCATAACCACGATGGCGGCGGGGCCGGTTGCCACCTTGCTGTCCGCCGGATTGCGGGTGGGACTGCCGGTCGGACTCACGACGTTGGTCACCCCCGTGCGAACGCTCACCGGATTGGGAATGTTGCCGCTCGGATTGCGGCGATGCGTGGTGGCGCGAAGGTTCGCGGTCTTCACGAAAATCGCGCCGTTGTTCACGAGGATCTCGCGAAGATTCACCCTCTCGGCGGGAATCCGAACCCACTGAGGCAGGTTCGTTATCCGAGAAAGAGTCCTCACGGCGTTCACGGTCGTCACCTTCACGGTCTGGTGATGGGCCGCGGTCATCGGGCGCACCTTGATCGTCACCCCGTTGATTATCTCCTCGGTCTTCATCGCGGGAAATGTGCGCGCCTTCGTCGCCATGGCCTTCATCCGCATCGGAATGGGGAGTGCGGAAGCTATCGTCGCGGGCGAAAGAACGTTCTTCGGCGAGTTGCTCCGGATCCGGATAATCCGGTTCTGGACGCTGCGGCGCTTGGGATTGGGGCGGGCGATTGTCGCCTGGATGGCGAGGAGGGCCGCCGCCGCGTTGGCGGTTGCCATAATTATCATTGTCCGGGTTGCGTCCACCACGACCGCCTCCGCCACCACCTTGGCCACGTCCACGTCCGCGTCCACCACGACCACCACGCTGACCGCGACCCCCACGTTGGCCACCATGGCCCTGATCAGGGTCGTAGCCACGTTGCGGTGGGCCTTGATATTCGTCGGAACGACGCGGAGCTACTTGCTGGAATGCGGGCGGAGGAGCATCGCCTTCGCGGCCTTCACGGCCTTGCGCCCCGGGAAATGTCTCGTTTTCGCGATCCCAATCGTCGTCCTCGTCTTCGTCGTCGAAATCCTCCGCGGAAGGCGGCGGGGCATCGGCCGGGCGAGCACGCACCGGGGTTTGGATGGGCTCCGGTTCTTGCGGGAAATTTTGGCGCGCAGGCAGTTGCACATCGCGCGTGGCCAGACCGGCGAGGTCGCCCGAACGGAGCAAGCGCGGGGTCTCACTCGTCGAAGCTGGGCGAATGACGAGGGCGGAAACTACATTACTTGGTCGCGAGCGGAAAAGATGTTCAACCGTCTCGGCAACCAGCTCCGGGTTGATGGCGCTTTGCGGGTCGAGCGCGAGCGCGGCCTCGGGGCTCGTCTCGGCATTGGCGCGGGCGTAAATCGTGGTGGCGCGGACGCCTTCACTGCGAAGCTCATCAAACAAAGCATCCGTGAAGTGATGAAGACCGCCTTCGATGGCGGCGGTAACGGGGCCGCCGGCAGCGGGGCCGTCGCCATTCCAGCATAGCACGAGGAAATGGCCTTGTTCTTTACGCAGCCAAGGCAGCGTGACCCGCGCGAGGGCGAGCGGCGCGAGCAGGCCGACATTTATGCGCTCGACCAAGGTCGAAACTGGAGAATCGAGCAAAGGCGCCGGCGCGCGGCGCGCGGCGTGAACGACAAAACTCACATGGCCTTCGCGCGCCACGATGTCCTCGGCCACCTTGGTCAAGGCGGCGGGATCAGCGAGGTCGCAAGCAAGGGGGATGAAATCGTCGTGAGGAAAGGGGTTGCGGGGGAACTGGGTGGCGAGTGCGTACACCCGGCAACCCATGCCGATCAAGCGCCGGCCAATGGCGAGGCCCGGCCCGGCGTCGGCGCCGGTGACTAAAGCGATGTCCATTTAGAAGATTTTTTTGTGCTCTAGCTTTCTAGTGCGGGGTTAAGGTTGGATTGGGATTTGGGCGCGCGCAGGAGCGCAGCGCGAAAAAGCCAAGGGGGAAAGGGGAGCAATAGCCATAACCACTGGCCGTGCGGGGGGCAAGGGGAAAGAAGCAGAGGGAGTGTGGAGTTTGAAAGGTGAAGGGCGAAGGCTTCAATCGGTAGGCAAACTGAGACTACCCCAGCCAACCCGCCATTGACATTTTGGCGTTTAAGCTGATAATGGTCTGGTAACGATATTTGACCTGATTCGGCGTTGAGCCGCCGATACCGCCTCCATGACACCCATGGAATCCGAATTTTCCGAAGAGATGCCCCCGGCCCTGCCGCCTACTGGTTGGGCGGCATGGCGTATTCTCGTGTGGGCGGTGCTGACACTTTTTGTTATAAACAGTTGGGCCATCTGGCAGGGATTGAAAACTACAGTGCTGGCTTTTGAAGTGCCCAGCCACGCGGCTTTGGCCAACGGCCACATCTGGACATTACTGACTTACGCATTGACCGGTGCCGGCACCGGCCAGATGACGCAATGGATTTCCGGGCCATTGAGCATTTTTTTCCTTTGGGTTCTGGCGCAACTGGCGGAAGCGGAAATGTCGCGCCGCGATTTCATCTGGTTGTGTGTGGCGTGTGCCTTGGGTGGCGTGGCGTGCTGGCTGCCCTTCCATTGGGTAACGGGGGATGCGCTGCTTTCCGGCTGCATGGTGCTGGTGCCGGGCTTGCTGGCCTTTTGGTGTTTTGCGATGCCGGACGAGCCGTTGCCGCTCAAACTGTTCTTCACTTTCGAGGTGCGCCCGCAAGCGTTTTTCTGGCTGGTGCTGGCATTGGAAACCGGCTCGTTTCTGAGCTTCGAACTGCCGCAGGCGCTGGGGCACCCGGGTGCGTTCACTTCACCATTTGATAATTCTGCCCATCTGGGGGCGATGATTGCCGGGTGGGTGTTTGCCTGTGTGTGGCGGCGCAATCTCGACATCAGTGAATTGCCGCCCGCAGCCGAGAAATCCACCGCGCCTGCCAGTGCGCTACCGGCCGGCGTCAACCGCGCCATCAAGCGTACTGCCGTGGCGCAACAGGCGACCGTGGCCGGCCCGGCGCGGCCCATGCTGGCGAGCCAACGTGAATTGCGGGACGAGGTGGACCGCATTCTCGACAAAATCAACCGCCAGGGATTCGGCGCGCTAGACGCGCAGGAAAAGCAAACCCTGGATCGGGCGAAAAATTTGCTGAAGAAGTAGGCCACCGATGGAGGGGCTTCGGAATTTTTCGGGCGATAATTTTCGCGCTTCGTTTTATAAAATTAAATTTCCTCGGCCAGTTCTTGCACTGTCATTAAATTCAACATCGCCTTGGGCAGCAAAGAAGCGGGATCGAGAAATTCGGGCCGTTTGCGCGCCGCGGGGTCGTCATTCCATTCGGAGGTGTGGGCGTTGCCGCCGAAAGGGCCAAGGCCATCGAGCGTCGGCAGATGCAATGCCAGCAGATTGCCGTCGCTCAAACCACCACGGCGTTCGGTGGTGACAATTGCCGCAAGTTTTTTTGCGGCCCGGGCATAAATGTCGAAGAGTCGTTGCGTGGCCGCGTTTTCCGGCCATGCGGAGGTGCGACCAGTGATGTCCGCCAACACGCGGCAACGATAACCATCGGCAACTGCGACGATATGGCCGTGGCCCGCGAGCATGAGGATGGCATTTTCCGCTGCAGCCAACACCGCCGGATCATACGCGCGCAATTCACCGAGCACCTCGGCGGCGTGAGGTACGCGGTTGAGTGCTTCGCCGCCACGGATGAGGCCCACGTTCGCCGTGCATTCGTGCGCAGGATTAGTCAGCGCCTCAATTTGGGGGACGAGCCGCGCCAGCTCCGCGATGGCGTTGACGCCGTCGGCATGGCAGCTCCCGGCATGCGCACCACGACCAAGGGTGGCGACACGGAATTCCGCGCGACCCTTGCGGGCGGTGACCAGCGTAAATTCATTTTTGTGCCACGGGCCGGATTCATAAACGAGCGCCGCGCGCGCATTGGCTCCAAAACGGGTGAGTGCGGCCCGCGCGAAATCATCGCTTAATACCTCCTCGGCGGCATTGCAGGCCACAACCCAGGTGAAGTGCTCGAACAATTTCGGCGCGGCGGCGCGCAAAGCACTCAATTGCAGCCAAAGCAACGCCGTGCCGCCTTTGATATCCACCGTACCTGGGCCATATATCCGGCCTTCCGCTTCGCGCCATTGGAAATGATTGCGCACCTCTTCTTCGGGAGAAAAAACGGTGTCGAGATGCGAAACGCAGAGCAAAACCGTGCGTGTGCGCCCGGGGCGGCACAAAAACAGATGGTCGCCATAATGACGATCCTCACAGGGCACGAATTCCGCCGAAAAACCGAGTGGCGCGAAGGCGGTTGCGGTGGCGCGCCCCAAAAGATTGACGCCATCACGGTTGCAGGTATGGCTGTTGACACCGACCCAAGCGCACAAGTGTGCCAGCGCGGCCGGGAGGTCGTGGACGAGGGCGGCGTGGATGGCAGTCGAGTCAGGCTTCATGGAGGGTAAACCAGCTCACCGCCACGCTTCAGCCTTTTAAGCCCCGCGAGCGGATTTTGTCCACACCAACGGCGAGCACAATAACCACGCCGATGATTATTTCCTGAATATAAGACGGCCAGCCCATCTGCACGGTGCCGCTGCGCAGCGATGTCATGGTCAGCGCACCGATGACCGCGCCCCAGATGCTGCCGACGCCACCATTCAAGCTCGCACCACCGATGACCACCGCTGCAATCACATCGAGCTCAAGACCCTGACCGACGGTAACGTCACCCTGGCTGAGTCGGGCGAGGTCGAACACCCCCGCCAGGCCAATAAAGCCGCCCGCCAAAGTGTACACCATAATTTTGAGGGGGACGGTACGCAGGCCGCACAGCCGGGCCGTGTCCTCATTCGAACCGAGCGCGAAAATGTGCCGCCCAAAAACACTGCGGTTGAGCACAATCGACATCATGATGGTCAGCACCAGCAAGAGGAGCACGCCCATGGGCGGCATCCATAACGGAATGGCCAGGTCGATGGCATGGGCCCGATCCGGCGTCATAACATGACTTAAAATACTGAACAACCAGTGGGGGACGCTCACCGGCAGTGAAAGGCCAGTAGTGCCCGGCTGCCACCACGGCGCAACGCTGGAGTCGTGAATGGAATACGGGTTGTTCATCAAAGCATTGACGCCCTCGACCCGTCCGAGGTTGTAATTGACCGTCTGGTTGTCGCCAATCCATTTGGCCAGGCCGCGCATTGCGCCCATCGCACCGAGCGTAACAATGAAGGGCAACATTCTAAACCGCGCGATGACCGTGCCATTCACCGCGCCAACCAAGCCACCCGCCAATATCGCGACGGCTACGGCAATCCATGAGGAATAACCGGAGCGCAACACCACCGCCGCCAACACGCCCGTGAGCGCGACCACCGAGCCCGCGCTCAAATCAATGCCGCCGGAGACAATAATCATCGTCATGCCGAGCGTGCCAGTGGCGACCACCGTGGTCTGCGTGACTATCAGCCCGATGGTGTCGGGCGAAAGAAAGTTCGAGTGGCTATGGCCGTAGATCATCCCTTCAAACAAGAGCAGGACGAACGAAAGACCGAAAAACGGCCCGAGCAGCGGGTAACGTTTAAGCCAGTGGATGCGAGAAACAGACATGGAGGGAAGTGTTAGAGTGCTTGGTTTTTTAGTGCTTCGTTTGGCGACAGTGGCGCAATAAAAATTTGCCGTTGAATTTAATTTTTTGCCTCATCCGCGTCCACATCGCGACCCAAAGCGGCGGTGAGCAGGCTGTGTTCGTTCCATTCGGTGCGGGGGCGGACGGCGACGAGTTCGCCACGGCACATTACTCCGATGGTGTCGCACATGCCGAGCAGCTCCGGCAAATAGGAACTGACCATGACTACCGCCTTACCCAACTGCGCCATTTCCTGCATCTGGCGGTAGAGCACGGCCTTCGCGCCGACATCGATGCCGCGGGTGGGCTCATCGAGCAAAAACACGTCGGCGTGCTGGTGGAGCAGACGTCCAAAGGCGACTTTCTGCTGATTGCCGCCGGAGAGTGTGCCCACGGCCTGCTCGGCGGATTTCGTCCGCACATCAAGCCGCTTGATCAGATCCTGCGCGATGGCGAGTTGCTTCGTGCGCGAGACGAAACCGCCTTTGGCCAGCACATCCAGGCGCGAGAGCGTCATGTTGTCCGCCAAATCGCGATTGAGCAGCAGACCTTCTTCTTTGCGATTTTCCGAAAGCAATCCCAACCCCGCGGTGAGACTGCGGCCAGGTGCACCAAGCGCGAGGGTTTTCCCGGAGACCATGACGCTGCCGGCGGCGGCCTGATCAAGCCCAAACACGGAACGCAAAATTTCCGTGCGTCCCGAGCCAATCAAACCCGCCAAGCCAAAAATTTCTCCGCGCCGAACCGAAAAGGAAACGCCGCGCGGTTTGCCCCGCGGGCCGTCGAGTCCGCTGACTGCGAGAACCGGCTCGCCTAGCGTGCGCTCGACCCGCGGGTAAAGCTCCGTCACTTCGCGACCCACCATGAGGCGGATGATGCCGGCGTCGTCAATCTGCGCCAGTTCGCCCGCGCCGACGGATTTGCCGTCACGGAGCACCAGGTAGTTTTTCGCAACGGTGCGGCATTCTTCGAGAAAGTGACTGATGTAAATCAGCGCAACGCCCTGCTCGGCCAGGCGGGCGATGATTTTGAAAAGTGTCTCGACGTCGTGCCGACCAAGGCTGCTCGTTGGTTCATCGAGGATGACGACGCGCGCGTTGCTTGCGCAGGCGCGAGCAATTTCCACAATTTGCTGTTCGGCGACGGACAGTGCGCGCACCGGAACATCCAGCGGCAAATGCGGATGGTTGACCATCGCCAGCGCTTTCTCCGCAATTTCTCGGCGACGACGACGGTTGATGAGGCCGCCGCGCGCCGGTTCGCGCCCGAGCGAGAGATTTTCCTCGGCGTTCAAGTGCGGCGCGAGGGTCAGCTCCTGGTAAATCATCGCCACCCCCGCATCGCGCGATTCGCGCGGTTCGCGCGGAGCAAAGGGCTGGCCATCCAGTTCCATCGTACCCTTGTCCGGTGCGTGCGCGCCGGAAATGACCTTCATAAGCGTGCTCTTGCCCGCGCCGTTTTCGCCGATGAGGGCAAGCACTTCCCCGGCCCGCGCTTCGAGGTCCACACCGCCGAGGGCGCGGGTGGCGCCGAAACTTTTTTCAATGCCGCGCAGCCGCAGGCGCATGGGGGTGGTGAGTTATATTACTGAACGGTGTTGTCGAGCAGAGCCTTGACCGCGGGGTCGTTCTGATTGTCCTTGCGGAGGATGGTCGCGCCGGTGTTCACATTCGGAACGACGTTCTGACCCGCGAGATTGGCCAGCATGGCTTTTACGCCGAGGTAACCCATTTCGTAGGGATATTGGAGAACCAGAGCACCGAGCTCGCCATTCTTCAGGCCGTTCATGAGTTTTTCATCCGCGTCGAAGCCGACAAATTTTACCTTGCCCGCCAATTGGGCATTTTCCAGCGCCGTCAGCATGGCAACGGTGCTCGGCTGATTGGGGGTGAACACGCCATCCACCTGGCCCTTGAAGGAAGTCAGGAGGTCGCTGGCCACGCCGATGGCTTTGTTGGCGTCGTCGCCAGAATAATTATCCGAGGAAAGCACCTTGATGTTCGGGTGGTTTTTCTTCAATTCATCGAGCAGTCCTTCTTCGCGATCATTGGTGCTGGCGGAACCGGTTTTGAAACGCATCACGATCACATTGCCCTTGTCGCCCATTTCCTGGGCGAGCTCTTTGCCGGCGAGGATGCCCGCATTGTGGTTGTCGGTGCCGACGAACGAAACGATATCGGAATAATTCAGCGCGGAGTCCACAATGACCACGGGAATGCCGGCATGGCGGGCCTTGTCGGTCGGGGCGACCAGGGCGTTAAACTCCATCGGGCACAAGATGATGCCGTCGAGTTTCTGCGCAATGTAGGTTTCCATAAGCTGGATTTCCGCCGGGCGGTCATTTTCACTGGGCGGCCCATTCCAATCCACCGTCAACTTGATGCCGGCATCCGTCGCTTCTTTGGTTGCGACATCAATGCCCTTTTTGACTGAAAGCCAATAGGAATTTTGCATTCCCTTGGGAATAAAAGCGATGTGGATCGTCTTGCCTTTGAGCGAAGAGAGGTCGGCTTTGGCTGGATCCACCGCCGGGCTGGACGCCGTTGCGGCCGGAGTGGAAGGCGTGGAGGCTGGCGTAGAAGTATTGGACTGCCCGCAGGCCGAGAGCAACAAGGCCGTAGCGGCGGAAGCAGCGAGCCAAAAAGCGGAATGGGGTGAAGGGATTTTTTTCATGGAGGAACAGGTAGGGGTGGGGAAAACGAGCGCAGGGGCGCAAGCCGTTTATGAGGCCAGAGCCCGCGCGGGGTGTCAAACCTAAGTCGGGGCGTTTCAGCTACCAATTCGCCGCCAATTTCCGCTCTACGATGTGCCAGCGGGTGCGGAAGCTCCCCGCGCACCGGGGCCGGTGTTCGGAAATTCCTCGGGATGGTCGCGGGCGTAATCGATGCCGGCTTGCACGTCATTTATGGCCTGCTCCACGCTCTTCAGGGCTTTTTCGCGGTTGCCGCCCTTGTCGGGCAGGGCGGAGCGCAGTGCAGTGCGGGCAGAGTCAAGTTGCAAGAGGGCATCGCGCATGCGCGGTTGGCGCAGCTCGCCCACGCCGCCCCGGGCGGTGGGCGCATTGCCCCGCAAACTCGGCAGCGGGGCCAGCCCCCTGGCACTGCCCGCCGCGGGCACGGATTGGGCAAGGACAAATCCACCGCCAACGCAGAGCACGGCCACCAAGGCGATAATTATGTTTTTAGGATGGGGTTTCATATTTGTTTTCTTTCATTCAATGAAGAATTGCCGACGGGGTGTCAGCATACGCAGTTTACAAATTTGCGGTTAAGTCCGGGCCAAAGCACCGCGTCACGACTTACGATGTCCAATGGAAAACAAACCCACTTCAATATGGAAATCAATTGGGCACGTCCATGATGATGGTCGCACCGCTGGAGGTGCGGGTGGTGGTGGCGCGCTGGCCTTGCGGAGGCGCCGCGGGCGGGGGTGGCGCGCTTTTCTGGATGCGGGCGATGAGCGCGGCGCGCTGGTCGTCCGTCAAGCCTTGCGCAGATTGGACTGCGGCAAGCGCGGCATCCGGATCCTTATTGGCCCATTGCGTGGCGACGTTGTTGATGGCGCTGGTGCGTTGGGCGTCATTGGCAATGGTGGAGGCCCAGGTGAACGCGGTGGCCGGGTCGCTGGCGGACTGGGTGGTGACGAGTCGGGAGACGGCGGTGTCCCGCGCGTCCCCGGTCGGAAGGGTGTTAATCCATTGTGATGCGGCGGAGGGATTGTCACGGAGCCAGTTTTGGGAAATCGTGCCCACGGCGTTGGTGAGCGCGGAGCCAGTCAGCCCGCTGGTATTAAGCAAATTGACGGCCAGCGCCGGGTCCTGCCCACTCCAGATGCCGATGACATTGCCGACGATGGTATTGCGCGTGTCTCCTTGCGGAAGCTGGGAGGCGTAATCGTAGGCGGATTGCGGGTCGGCATTGGCGAGCTGGGTGACGGCGGTGCCGAGCGCGGCGGTGCGCGTGGAAGAGTCTTGCAACCCGCTGGCCCATTGCAGCGCGGCGTTCGGATCCGTCTGCGCCCAAGTGCGGGCGAGGTTGTTGGCGACGCTGTTGATATTTACTTCGTCAGGCGAGACAGTTTGCAAATACTGGGCGGTGGCGGCGGGGTCGGAATTGGACCAGGTGTCGAGGACGTTCTGATACGCGGTCTTGCGCGCCTGGGTGCTTTGCGTGTCGTCCGTCGGCAATTGCTGAACGTAGGCCAACGCGGCCTGCACGTCGTTTTGCGCCCAACTACGGGCGAGGTTGGCGATGGAGTTCGACTTGGCCGTGCCCGGATCCATTTGCGCGATATAGCTGGAGGCGCTGACCGGGTCGCTCTGGCCCAACTGGCTGAGAATGCTGGTGACGGTGTTGTCGTAAGTGCCAGAGCCAGCGGCATCCTGCACCCATTGGAGTGCGGAGCTGGGGTCCGTCTGCGCCCAATTCATGGCAATGCGCTGGACGAGATTGCTGCGCTCGTTGCCGTCGGGCAATTGGTCGAGCACTTTGGATGCTGCCTCCGGATCCTCATTGGCCATGCTGCCGATAATGCTGCCGACGGCATTATTGTGCTCGGTGCCCTGCAAGGCATTCGCCCAATCCAGCGCGCCTTGGGGGTCGGCATTGCCCCAGGAATTGGCGATGGCCTGCAAGGCATTGGTGCGCGCGCGGCCGATGGGGAGACTGCTGCCGGCGGCGGCGGCGGCGTTCGGGTCCTGGCTGGCCCATTGACTGAAAATGTTGTTGTACGAATTCGGGTCTTGCTGGGTAAGCGGCAGGGTTTGCAGCAACTGCAGCGTGCCCGCCGGGTCGCGGTTCGCCATGTTGTTGATGATGTTGTTCTCGGCGTTCTTGCGCGTTTGCGCGTTGGTGATGTTGCCCAGTGAGGCAAACGCCGCATCGGGATCCTGCTCCGCCCAACCGTTATACAAGCCAGATATCGCCTGCTCGCGCGCCTGCGGATTGGTGATTTGCCCGGCGCTTTTGAGCGCGGCTTGCGGGTCGTTTTGCGCCCATTGGGAATAAACCTGGTTCCAAATCCATGGCTGGTTCAAGCCGGTCATCATGCCCGGGGTGTCGAGCAACTTCACCGCTGCTTCCGGATCGCGCCAGGCCATTTGCTGCACGGAATTTTGGATGATTTGGCGGCGCAGGGCGGCGTTGTCGATGTTTTGCACTTGTTCAATCGCGGCCGTGGGGTCGCTTTGCATCCAGGTGTCGAACACACCTTGAATTGCCTGGCGCCCCCCCTTACCCAGCGGCAAGGCGGCAGCGGCGGCGAGGGCCGCCATGGGATCGTTTTGCGCCCACGAGGAAAACACCTGCGAGTAAACATTAGAATTGCGGGAGAGACCGGCCGAGCCAAGCTTGTCGAGCAAGGCCAGCGCGGATTGCGGATCCGTCTGCGCCAGACTCGCGGCGACTTCGCCGACAATGTTATTGCGCGTCGGGCCGGCGGGAAGTTTGTCAATCGCCGACATCATGGTGTCGTCGTCGAACAGCATCCATTCTTGAAACACCGCGCGCAGGGCATTGTCCCGATTGTTATTTCCTTTGATGAGCATGGCGGCCTGAAAAGCGGCGAGCGGGTCGCGCCGGGCCCAGCGGTCAAAAATTTGGTTGTATTGCCAGTTGTTATTATTGCCGAGCGGTATCGCAGTCAGCAGCTTGATGGCGGCATTCGGATCCTTGTCGACCAAGTTCAACGCCAGTTGCGGCACAATGACCCGCTGGGCGGAAAGCGGCAGATCCTTCATCGCGGCGAGGGCTGCTTCCGGCTGGTATTGCGACCAATAAGTGAACACGCCCCCGAGTGCGGCATTGCGGATGTTTTCGCGGGTGATGGTCTTGGCCGCGGCGAGCGCTTCCGCCGGGTTGCGTTGCGCCCAAGCAGTGAACACATTGCCCCAAATTCCCTGATCATCCCGTGATTCCGGGAGGGATTGCAAATGCTCATAGGCCGCCTGCGGGTCGCGCCGGGCCTGCGCCACGAGCAAGCCGCCCGCAATCTGCCGTCGCACGAGGGGATGCGTTTCTTTTTCGAGCGCGCTCCACGCCGCTGCCGGATCCGCCTCGCTCCATGAATCGATGGTTCCACGCAGGGCATCGGCATGGTCGCTGGGCTGGTCAATTTTCATCGCGGCATTGTAGGCCGTGGCCGGGTCGCGCCGCGCCCAAGCGGCAAACAAAGACTGCAAATGCCCGTTGCCCGGAGGTGCGCTAGGTGGCGAATAGTCACCACCGTAATCGTTGTAGTCGTTGTAATTATCATAGCTGACATTGTTGCTGCCATTTCGGTCCGCCACTGGCAAAGCCATGGCCGCGCCCGTCGCCGCCACCGGGTCGCTCTGCACCCAGGTATTCAATACGGTGCCGATGGCTCCATTGCGTTGATTCGCGGTCACCATGGCCTCCGCGGCGGTGAGGGCGTCCTTGGGGGTGGTTTCCGCCCATGCAGAAAATACATAATGCGTCACCGAATTTTCGCCCTCCAACTGCTCCGCGGCCAGCGCATGTTCGACCGCTTTCTGCGGGTCGGACGCCGCCCACTTCGCATAAGCGCGTTGACGCACAAAGTCGCGGTCTGACAAGCGGGGTGCGGAAATCGCCTGATTGAGCAACGTGCCGAGTTGGGAAACGGAAGTCTGCGCCACCAAAGCGTCCACCGCTTCCGCCCGGGCTTGCGCGGTAGGCGCCGACAGAGCCTTGCCCAAGGGGCCATTGACATCCCAAGCCACTGGCGCGGGCGCCAATGGCGGCAGTTCCTCGGGTGCCGTATGCTTGACCAACGAGCGCAAAGAATTCCGTGAGTTGGTTGAGGCGGCTTTGGGAGCCAGGACATAAAAGCCCAGCGCGGCGCCGGCAGCAAAAGCCGGCAGTACTATCAAGAGGGATTTCGTAAGGGCTTTCATGTTTGGATACGGGAGTTAAATCGGCACCACGGAGAAAAGGACCGGTGGCCTGGGCTGCAACTCCGCAAACCCAAACGAGGAGGCGCATAGAGTGCGCTTCCACATCATTTAGACGCCGGACAGCCCCGATTGTTAAGAATTATTGTGTAAAAGTTTTGTTCCATGAACGCGAACCCAAACCGAGGAGAATACCCAGCCATTTTTATAATCGTCACTTGGCCTGAAAATCGCTATAAACTAATGCCTATGCTCCGGAAAAAACGTGCCTGCCGTGTGTGGGCGCTGCTCATAGCCATTGGCTTGGTCCTGCTCCCGTCCGCGCGGGCAGGCAACCCTACCATCACCATCAACACCTCGTTCGATACCAATAACTTTTTCGGCCAGAATCCGCAGGCGCTCGTCGACCTCAACAACGCCGCCGCTTACTAC
>DATHOB010000112.1:0-4837 GCA_035485355.1 Opitutales bacterium
AGCCCTTTAGCGGGGTGGACCCCATCAGTGTCCGCGAGGTGCAGGAGATTGTCGTGGGATTGAGAAAAAAAGGCATCGGCGTGCTGATTACCGACCACAACGTGCGGGAGACATTGCGCATCGTGGACCGAGCATATTTGATCCATGAAGGCAAGGTGCTCTGCGAGGGGCCCAGCGCGACTTTGATCAACGACCCGCAAGCGCGGCGGTTTTACCTCGGGGAAGATTTCCAGTTGTAAACCAATTTCGAAAACCTCCAAACTTGGTATCATCATGAACGCTCGCGACACACATCAAATCATCCAGAGTCTGTCCGTGCGCGAGTTCATGGACTCGTTCAAGAAAGACCTGGAGATGGAGTTGGTGGCCGGGGAGAAGGGACTCGCCAATGTTATTGGAGAGAAAAGCATCAACCGGCCGGCGCTGGCGCTGACGGGCTATTTCAAATATTTTGCAAACAAGCGGATTCAATTGTTCGGCGCCGGGGAGATGGGCTATTTGCATGATTTGAGCGCGAAGGCGCAGGAGAAAATCGTGGGGCAAATCTTGGCGAAGAAAATTCCGTGCATCGTGGTCTCGCGCAACCTGACGCCGACGCGGGTGCTGATCAAAGCCGCGGATGCGGCGAACGTGCCGCTCATCCGCACGCCCCTGGACACGAAAGACTTTACCGCGCAGGCGACGGTGTTGCTCGAGGAGAAATTCGCCCCGCGCATCGCGGTGCATGGGACGCTGGTGGACATCAAGGGGGTGGGCACACTCCTGCGGGGCAAGAGCGGGGTGGGCAAGAGCGAGTGCGCGCTGGCGCTCGTCGAACGCGGGCACAGCCTAGTGGCGGATGATATAACTTATGTTCGGCTGGTCGGCGAACGCGAGTTGATCGGGCGGAGCGCCGAGTTGAACCGCGGGTACATGGAGTGCCGCGGGCTGGGCATTATCAACATTGCGGAGCTGTTTGGCGTGCGCTCGGTGCGGGTGGAGAAGCGAATTGACTTGGTGGTCACGTTTGTAGACTACACGACGGGGATGGACGAGGAGCGCACGGGGCTGGAGCAGCTTTATCACGCGATTTTGGGCCGGGAAATCCCCCTTATTCAAATTCCGGTGCGGCCGGGGCGGGACTTGGCGCGGTTGGTGGAGGTCGCGGCGCTGGTGCAGGCGCTCAAGGCGATTGGGCACGATTCAGCGAAGGAATTTAACGAGCGTTTGATTGCGCACATGGCGGGGGCCACGGGGCAGCCCCCTCAGGCGCAAAGTGATTAATTAAACGGGTGTTTGAACGCTTTATGACCACGAAAAAACATGACAAAATGGGAGCCGACGGTAAAACTGACCGGACGGCCAAAAACCAGCCCAACTTATGCGCAAAAACGATGTGAATAACTTGTGCAAAACTTCCCAAAAGATGTCCTTGCCAAGGGTGCCGCAAATTCAGTTACCTATTCGTCACTTGCTCAAAGCGGCGAATTTTCGCAAAGAACCTCGGTAACGAGCTTCCCTGCGAGAACCTTCGAACTCTCCTCTGGGCTACTTTATAACCAATTCAACTTCAACTTCTTATGAATTTCAAAAACTTCCCCTCCTTTCGCTGTCGCGGGTTAAAGTAGGCGCGCTCAACGAGTTGCGCATCCGACCGCAGGCCATGCTCCTCGGCCTGCTATGTTACAAAAGTTGACCGTCTTCCTGTAGTGTGAATATCCACCCGTTTGCCCTTTAACCGCGATGTCCCTGAAAACCCTGCCACAATCCTTGTGGGCGGCGTTGCAAAGTGATTTTCAAACCCTTTTTCCAAGCGAAGTTTACAAGGCCTGGTTCGAGCCGATTGTCTGTCTGGCGGAAGACGCCCATTCAATTGAGCTGGGATTGCCAAGTGATTTTGCGTTGATTTGGGTGCAGGAAAATTACCGCGACTTGCTGCAACGACGCCTGAACCAGACTGCTGGGCACGCGATTGAATTGTCAATGAAGGTGGCCCCCAATGCCGCCGCGGCGGCATTGGCCCCCGTTTCCCGCCTGACCGAGGTGATGCCCGCCCGCGCGCGCTTGCGCAATGTGGCCACGGATGAGGGCCTGCCGCTCAATGCCCGCTACACGTTTGAGAATTTCGTCGTCGGGCCGGGCAACCAACTGGCCCACGCGGCCTGCATCGCCATTGCGAATGCCCCGGCTCGGGCATACAACCCGGTCTTTCTGTACGGTGAAACCGGCTTGGGCAAAACGCACCTGATGCACGCGGTGGCGCATTGCATCATCCAGATGAACCCGAATGCGCGGGTGGCCTATATCTCGACCGAGAAGTTCACCAACGAATACATCCGGGCGATTCAGGACAATTCGGTGACGCGCTTCCGCCAGCGTTATCGCAGTGTGGATGCCCTGCTGATCGACGACATTCATTTTTTGACGGGCAAGGAACGCATTCAGGAGGAATTCTTCCACACTTTTAACGAGTTATTTGAATCCGGGCGGCAGATTCTGCTGTCGAGTGACCGGCCAGCCAGCGAGATTGCGAAATTGGAAGCGCGATTGGTGTCGCGGTTCCAGTGGGGGATGATGGCGGACATCCAGGCGCCGGATTTGGAGACGCGGGTCGCGATTTTGAGCTCGAAGGTGAAGAACCTGGATTTGGATTTGCCGACGGACGTGATTCAGTTCCTCGCCGAGCGGGTGACGCGCAATGTGCGCCGGATGGAAGGCGCGCTGACACGGGTGGCGGCAGTGGCGCGGTTTATGAAGACGCCCGTGGACGTGCCGACGGTGGAGCGGCTCTTGCAGGACTTGCTCAACGAAGAGGCGCAAAACACGGTGACGATGGAGAAGATCCAGAACGTCGTGACCAAGTATTATGAACTGCGCGGGGGCGACCTGCTTTCCCGCCGTCGCCCGCAGAACATCGCGTTCCCACGCCAAGTGGCCATGTATTTGTGCCGGATGTTCACTTCGCATTCTTTGCAGGAAATCGGCGACGCCTTTGGCGGACGCGACCACGGCACAGTCATTCACGCCTGCAAGACGGTGGAGAATATGATGGAGCAGGATGCCTCGGCCAAGCGCACGGTCGAGGTCATCAGCAAGCAATTGGGGCAGCGGATTTGATAAAGAGTTGCAGGATTCGCGTCGGAACTTAGTATCGCCTTATGCCTTCATCATTGACGGACGAACAAAAAGCAAAAATCACCCAATGGGTGGCCGACGGCGCCTCGCTGGCGGAGGTGCAAAAGCGCCTGGCGGCGGAGTTTTCCGTGTCGTTGACATACATGGACACACGGTTCCTGCTCGACGATTTGAATTTGACGGTCAAGGAGAAGCCCAAGCCCAGTCCGGCGGCGGAATTGAGCAACGCGGCGGCGGCACCCACGGATGCTCCCAGCGTCTCACCCCTGGGCGGTCCGGAGGCCCCGGCAGGCCCCGGAGGCAAAGTCAAAGTATGGGTGGACAAGATTGTCCGCCCCGGCGCGGCGCTCAGCGGTGGCGTGACGTTCAGCGATGGCCAGTCGGCGGAATGGTATATGGACCAGACTGGGCGGCTCGGCCTCATCCCGAAGACCAAGGGCTACCAGCCGAAACAAACGGATGTGCAGGATTTTCAAATTGCGCTCCAGGAGGAGATGACGCGGATGGGGTACTGATTATTTCTCGACTCAGGGTGGCGGGGTAATCAGATTTTAAGCCACCCCCATGAATTACCCCAAAATTCTTACCCTGTCGGCGGTTTGGTTCTATTTTTCAATATCGGCCAATGCCGCAGATGCCAATGCTATGGCGTCGAGCGCGACTACGGTGAGTGTGGCCCCAGCTACATCCGCCGCCAGTGCAAGTGCTCCGGTCGCAAGCGCGCCCGCCACGCCGCCGCCCACGGCCAATGCCACGATTCACTGGTTGCCGGATTCACCGGACAAGGTGACCAAGGTCTCACCGACGGATTCCGCCACGTCACCGGTGGCGATTGTGCCGGATAAACACATCGAATTGTTCAACGGGAAAGATTTGACCGGTTGGGAAATCAATATGCGGGTCGGCCCCACGGCGGCGACGGATTGGAGCGTCGCGGATGGGTTGATCAAATGCGTGGGCAAGCCGAATGGCTATATTCGCACGGCACAGGCGTACAAGGAATACAAGGTGACGGTGGAGTGGCGCTTTCCCCCAGGCAAGGAAGGCAACACGGGAGTGATGGTACACATGAATCCGCCCGAAATGATGTCGCCGTGGCCGAAGTGCGTTGAATGTCAGGGAATGCACAGCTTTCAAGGCGATTTTTGGTTTTGGAGCGGAGCCACTTGCGCGGGGTTGGACACGCTGCCGGTGGCCAAACTGCGCAATGGCAAAAAGAATGGCATTGCCCGGCCCGCGCCGGACGCGGAAAAACCCGTCGGCGAATGGAACACCTTCGCGGTAGTGTGCACCGGAGACAATGTGACAATATTCGTCAACGACCAGCAGGTGAACACCCTTACGGGATGCAACCTGCCTTCCGGGTGGATTGGATTGCAAAGCGAAGGCGCGGGGCTGGAGATACGCAAGGTGTCGCTAGATCCATTGCCCAAGGCCGACGTGAAAAAGAATTGAGATTGAAAACGAATCAAAAATTAAAAATGGTCCTTAATCTGACCAAGCGCATTTCCATATTTGGGTTTCGTTAGGCAGGCCGTGGAGATTGAGCGCGTCGGCTATTTCGGCAACCGAGGGTTCGTGCACTTGGTGTTTCGGGTCGCCGGGCCAAGTGGAGTTGGCGAGGCAGGCGAGGTGCCAGGCCGCCCAGGCGCGGGCGCGTTGTTGCGCGGCGCGATGTCCCTTGATGCGTCCGGCAAGGTGTTGGTAATGCACGCGCGGATTG
>DATHOB010000113.1:0-3613 GCA_035485355.1 Opitutales bacterium
GGACCAGCCGGTCGAACAAGCCGGAATTGCGCATACTGGGATAGCGCTCGAGCAAATGCTTGCTCAATATTTCCCCGCGCGGATGCTTGATATGCTCCTCGTAGGATCGGTTGACGTAAACGCAGCGAAAATCCACCACACGGCCCCCCTCCCGCACGGCTTCGCTTACCGCCACGGCGGTGTATAAGTTTTCCACCACGCCTTCCAGAAGCGCGGCCCCGGTGGCCAGCGGCTGGGGTGTCGGGTTCATAGGTAACCGTGTATGCTAAGGAACGACTTTCTGGAGGAGACTGTCCGCGCCTTTGAGAACCGCGCCTCCGCTATCCAAGACCGTGCCACCGATGCCCTTGGCCAGGTCAAGATAGGTGCTTGGGTCGAGCAGTTCTTCTTTGAGTGCGTCAAATAAAAATGAGTATCCCGCATTCTTGAGGTCGAGGCCGATTTTCAACACGACTGTGGCATAATTTTTCTCGTCCACGTTGGTGAAAGTCTGGGTATAATTGATCTGGGCAACCTGCGGTTTGCCGCCTTTGTTTTGAAAATCAATGAATGAGACTGATTTGATGCTCAGGGTGAAACTCTTGACCAGGAATGGCGGGATGCCCGCACTGGGGCCGCTATTGCTGCGGGCCGCAGATGCGGGCATTAGCCCGTCCTTTAATGCCTTCAAATTCAATGACCCGTCCTTGTTGCGCACGATGGTGAATGCGTCGAGGTTGATGTTGATTTCATCCACGATATATTGCTTGCCCAATACGCTGGTAGGTTCGGCTTTGACTTTAATTTCGTTGAATTTAAGAAAATCCTTCGATGCAAAACGATCCGGGTTCATGACTTCGAGATCCTTCAGATCCACCGCGCCGCTCAGCGCGCTGATGTCCTGTTGGCCAACCGTCATGGTGAAACCGCTGCGCTGATTCAATTCATGCGCGGCAATGCCCACGGCAAAATGATCAACCACAATCACCCCGACGATGCCGATGACTAACAGTAGCAGGAACAAGCCCGCCACAATGGTAAAAAAGCAGCCAATCGGTTTTTTGATCAGTCCGGTGATTAATCCCATAAGAGCCCTCTATCCTACCCTTGGGCAGAGGACGGTTCAACCCTGAAACACCATATATAAGTTAAACTTGTGCGGCGGAAGCTTTCGCCGGCCCGTGCGCGCGCGCCATTTCCAAAACGTTCCACCCGCCTTCGCGCCGATACGCCACGCGCGTCATCAGTTGTTTGACAAAATGAACGCCTAAGCCGCCAATTTTACGCTCCTCAATCGAAGCGTGGAGATCGGGCACCGGCGCCTCGGTGAGCGGATCATAGGCCCGTCCATCGTCGCGGATGCACGCCATCACCTCGCGCGGTGTGGCTTGCAGCTCCAGAATAATTTCGTGTGGTAGATCGTCGGCGTAAGCGTAAGAAACGATGTTGGTGAAAACTTCGTCCAGACACAGGTTGAACGTGTGCACAATTTCCAAGTCCAAACCGTTCGTTTCGGCAAACGCCTCAATGTCGGCGGCAAGCCGGGCTAGTTCGGACAGATCGTTGCGGTAGATGATGCGCATGAATCGAGTTTTCTAGGCAAAATAAATTTCTACGAGCGAAAAATCATCGTCAAATTGATCGCGGTTTTGCGCCCGGCGAACAAAGGCCGCCATGCCGTCGACTTTCCGCACTTCTTTCACCGCCGGCCGGGCCAGCTCGGCGGCAAATTCCTCCACTGTCATCATCACTTCGGGCCGGTCAGCGTAATTGACTTCATAAACACCGTCACTAAACACAAACAATCGGTCGCCGGGCGCAATTTCCATGCGCTGGGATTTGAACTCCAGCCCCGGCATGGCGCCAATGATGGCATTCACACTGTTGAGTTGGCGCGGCGCATCCGGCGCAGCGGCGGGAAGCAGCACTGCCGGCGGATGCCCGCCTGAAGCATGGACCAATTCGCGGGTCGAACGCCGGTAAACCCCATACCAAATCGTGAAATACATCTGGTTCTGCTTGTCCATGTCGAACGCCTCGTTCAACCCCGCCAGCACGGACGATGGATCGGTGAAATCCACCCGCGGCAACGACCGCGCCCGCAACACATTCACCGCTGACGCCGAAAGCAACGCCGCGCCTACCCCGTGCCCGCAGACATCGAGCACAAAGACTGCGAAATGGTCGTCATCAATCCAGTGATAGCCGAAGGAATCGCCGCCCAGCGCCGTGCAGGATATGTAGAGCCAATCCGCGCGCACTTGCGCATCCGTCAGCGGCGCGGGAAACAATGCGCGCATGTAACGTTCGGCTTCGCGCAATTCGGCGTTCAGTGCTTCGAGTGCTGCGTCGCGTTCGCGCCGCGCGAGGTACGCCTGTGAGTGGTAGCGAATCCGGGCGACGACTTCCAATTTATCCGGAAATTTCACCAAATAGTCGTTCGCGCCCAGTTGAAAGGCCTGGTACTTCGTCTCCGGTTCCTCACGCGAGGAAAGCACAATCATCGGCACGTCGCGCGTGGCGGGATTGGCGCGAAAAAATTTGACCAGTTGCAATCCGTCGATCTGCGGCATCACCAAATCTTGCAATATCACCGTGGGCTGGAGGTCGCGTGCCGCCTGCATCGCCTTGGTCGGGTCGCTGCAAAAATGAAACGCAATATCCGCCTCGGGCGCGAGCATCCGGCGCATCGCTTCGCCGACCATCGCCTGGTCGTCCACCATGAGCACGATGATGGGACGCGGGGACGCGGCGGTAACTTGGGCAACGGTTGCGGTCATGAGTGGACTATGGTTTCAAGCGCGGGAATTATGAAGTCTGAATATGCGTTGGGTGTTCATGCCCGATTTTGCAGTAATTGGCTGACTGCATTGATAAAGGAGCCGTCCTGCAAGCTGCCTTTGGTGAAGTAAATATCCGCCCCCGCCGCCCGACCCACGGCCGCGTCTTCCGCGCGATCTTTATAAGACACCATGATGATCGGCAGGGACTTCAGCTTAGGGTCGGCACGAATGCGGGCCACGAATTCCAAACCATTCAAACGCGGCATATCCACATCACTGACCACGAGGTCGAACCGGCCCAGCCGCACGGCGTTCCAACCGTCCGCTCCATCCACCGAAGTTTCCACGGCGTAACCCGCGTTTTCCAAAATTTGCCGTTCAGTTGCGCGTACTGTGGCGGAATCGTCCACCACCAGCACCCGCTTGCGTTGCGGCTGATTTATGTTGGCTTCGGAAATCATTTCTCCAGCCGCAATTTTTTCCATCACCGCCGGCAAATCCTCGACATCCACAATCAAAATCGGCGCGCCATCCTCGCCCACTGCTGCGGCGCTGATGCCGGGAACCTTGCCCAGCCGCGGGTCGAGCGGTCGCACCACGAGGTCCGTTTCACCGGCAATGCGGTCAACCTCCAGCGCGTAAAGTTTTGCCCCGTTGCTGAAGACTACCGCCGCAATTTCGTCATGCGCCGCTTTTTCCCCGTCAGCAAAACCCAAAACAGTGCGCAAGGGTAGCAAGGTGGCGGTCGCACCTTCCACCAAAATTTGCTTTCGCCCGTCCTCAATTTCCACCGCATGGCGGGGTATGCGCAGCGCGCGGTGCAGCCGGGTCAGGGGAAAAGCGTAAGCTTC
>DATHOB010000114.1:0-8909 GCA_035485355.1 Opitutales bacterium
TGAATCGATGGCATGGTAAAGAGCGCCTGCCCCCTTGATCGCCCAAGCTTGGATAATTTGCTGGAGCTGGGCGAGCCGGACTTGCGGGTTGCTGATGGTATTTGCCCATAATATGGCATCCGCCGGGTCTTGCTGGATTTGTGCGGCGACCAACTGGGTGATTGCCGTGTCGCGCTCATCGCCCAGTGGCAAGGCGTTGATTTGGGAGGCCAACTGCACCGCCTGCACCTGCGCGGCTTGTGCTTGCGGGTCGGCAATGCCCTGTGCCAGGGCCAGTGCGGCGGCGGGATTGGTCGCCGCCTGTTCGGAGGATAATTGTGCCATCGCCTCGTCGTGTTCCGCGCCCTCGGGCAACCCATTGGCCCAAGTTGCAAACCCCTGCGGGTCTTGTTGCGACCAGCTGGCCATAAGTGCGCTGGCCACACTCGTTTGCGCCGGGCCAGCCGGCACTTGGGCCAAAAATTCCGCCGCCTTGGTCGGCTCGTCATAGCTCAAATTCTCGACAATGTTGCCCAGCAAGGACACTATGTTGTCGTCTGTCGGCACCGAGCTCACGTAATTTAGAACCGTGGCAACGCCGTCGTTTCCCGAATCGGCCAGCGTCGAGAGCGTGGTGTCCAGTGCCTTGTTCTTCGTCGCGCCATCGGGCAGGTTCTGCACAAAACTCAACGCGGTATTGGCGTTTGTCGGCGCAATACTATTATATGTGAATCCATCCACGACAGCGGAGGAGTAAGGGGCAGGCTGCGTCTTCAACAAGGCGGCAGCGATCGCCGAGGCGTTGGAGAGCAACATCGTCGGATCGCCGGAGTTCTGGGCGTAGGCGATGACCGCGTTCGGATCTTGGGTTGCCCAATTTGCGATGATTTTATTCTGTGCGTTCGTGCGATCGGCTTCGGGCAGGGTCTGCGCCCAATCCAGCGCGGTTTGTGGTGGGTTTAAACTTTCGGCAATATCTCCGATTAACTCCGTACGCAAACTTGGCTCGGTAACTTTGTCCAAAATGAGCAGGTCAAGTTTTGGATCCACCAAAGGTGAGTCCGCAATGATTGCTTTTACGGCCTTGTCGTAAGTGTCGCCAGTGGCAATTTGATTGAGCCAGTCCATCGCATCCGCCGGGTCCGGCGGCCGGCCATGGGCGCCTTCGCCCATGGCTTGGGCAATCTGGACGATGATGTCCTGGCGGATGGCCGAATCGGAAATTTGATCCACCGATTGCATGGCCAGAGTGATGTTGGCATCAATGACCGAACTTAGCACGGTTTTGAGCACCGCGGAATCTTCCAGCGGCAGGCCTTCCGCCCACGTCAGCGCGGCAGCGGTGGTGTCGGGATCCTCGGCCCATCTTTCCGCCACGATTTTCAACGCCGCGTTGCGCGCTGTGCCAGTCGGCAGCGCCGCCGCATAAGCCGCCGCGTTGGCGATATCGTCACTTGCCGCCCAATACTCCACTATTTTTTTGGCAATCTCCGCGCTTGGCGGGCCGGTCAAGTCGTCCAACATTTCAAGCAGGGCTTTGTAATCCGTATTCATCGGCAAATCATTGAAAACATCATCAACAAATTTATCGCGAACCCCAGGCTGGGTAATTTGCATCACCAATCTCAGCGCGCCCACCGGGTCACGCTCAGCCAAACCGTTTTTTCCATCATCCAGCAAGGCTTCAATCATTCGATTGCGCCTGGGGTCAAGGGGCAGGCCGATTACCTGTTTTAACAGATAGGGAATATCATCCGCATTGATGTTATCCATGAAATCAAGCGCATCATCGATCTTCCGATGTTGGTCGTGGATATAATCCTCAATTTGCGCCCAAGCCTCGTCACGGGTGAGCATGACGGGCGCTTGCTTGGGCGCGGATGCCGCCAATTTGGCGGCAATGCGTTCGCTCTCCGCTGTTTTTTCCTTTGCTACAGCCATGATATCGGTCTGTAAAACCCGTTGCGACAACCCAATCAGGTAAGCCGCCGCCACTGCGCCAAGAATAAACGCCGCACGGAGAAACAGCTGCAAGATGCGTGCCTTCATCGGTTGGTATCATGGGGGCGTTGAGCCGGGCGGGGCAAGCCGCAATCGGCGGCACCCGATACTCAAGCGTGGCCTGAGCCAAGATTTACGACCCTAACACGTCCAGCGTGGTTCCCGTAAAGACGGCTCTTTACAAAACCGGCGTGAGTCAAATCTACTTTCGCATTGGCATAACTTCCATTTAAATCCGCCGTGCGGAGAGGATTTGAAATTTTTGGCCGAGATGCGCGGGGTGTAATAATTCGAGCAGGGTTTGCCGCGCGGGGGAGAATTGGCCGGGGCTGGCGGATAAAATTGCCTCAATGGCCGTGGCGGCATGACCGACAAAAAAAGCCTCCTGCCGCTCGACGCGCACATCCCCAAATCCATTATTTCTTAAAACATTTTCGAGGCGATCCCAACAAACGTGGCAGGTCAAATCCTGCTCGCCGGGGCGCGCGAGCAAATCGCCAGAGACTTCGTGGCGGTGATAGGCGCGGGCGGTGCCGGCAGGGCGCTCCTGAATCAAGTTCATCCAATCATAGCCATAATCCGCAAGTATGATCCCCCCTTGCCAAGCGCTGGCGGCGAGTTGGCCAAGCATCACTTCCGCATCCAGGGAAATATCGAGATGATACTCCTCCGGTGATTCTTGCGGCAAAGTGGCGGCGAAAGATTGGGCGGCGAAGGAAAACTCCGGCAATTCCACTTCGGTCAAATTTGCGTCATTGACCTGCGCGCCGAGTTCGCGCCAAGCGCCGCGGCGAAAAACGAAACGGTGAAACGGCTGGGCGTCGAGCCACTCATTGGCAAAAACCACTGCACGAGGCGGCGGGGTCAGGGATTCCCCCAAGCGCCGTGTTTCCACCCGGGCAAAAGGCCCCGCTTCCGCGCCAAAGACTCCCCTACCCGGCTCCGCGCCGATTTCGATCAAGGTGAAATCACCCGGAGCGGCCAAGCCCAGCAAATCCGCCGCGGCGCACCGCAACAACTTCCCCAGCACCCCTCCTTGCAAGCTGCTGGCGGTGTAGAAATCGCTTTCCGGCCGCCGGCCCACCCGCACCTTGTCTGCGCGCGCATAATAACCCATGCCCGGCGCATACAAGGCCTCCGCCGTGAAATCGCGAAAACTTAACACACCACCGGCTCCGGCTTTGGCCCGCAAATGCTCCAGCCAAGCCGCACTGGGCGGCGGCGTTACCGCAGGGGAACGCGCTTGCGCCGGGTCGGGCTTCATGTTGCAATTACTCACTCCCAACACCGTGCCGCGTTCCCCCAATCTATTCAAGCGCGTCTTCCTGCCCGTCCTGTTTTTTTTCCTGCTGACGGCGTTTCTCGTGCGCATGGCGTTTGACGCCACCTTCGTCCAGGCCTTTATGGCGGACGGTAAAATAGTGCGTGGGATGATGGACTCCCAATTCTGGAAAGAATGGTGGCGCATTGGACGGGTCATGGAGTTGTCTCATCAAAATTATTTGCAAATTGGCAATGTGACCTATGACAAGCTGGCCGACTCCGCGCTGGATCACATCCTCGACGGTCTCGACCGCTACAGTGATTATATGACGCCGGCGAAGTACCAGTCCTTTCTTAATGAGAGCAACCAGACCCTAATCGGCATCGGTGTTGAGTTGGAGCGGCGCAACGGCCATATCCAGGTTTTGAATGTTTTCAGCGGCAGCCCCGCGTACAAAAGCGGCTGGCAGCCCGGCGACCGCATTCTGGAAATTGACGGCACGGACGTGCGCGACTTTACCGTGGCGGGGGTGGACCGCCTGCTGCGCGGGCCCGAGGGCAAAACCGTTTCCGTGACGCGCGAACGCCTCGGCGATGTCCCCTTTACCCGCACGGACCTCCTCACCCGCGGTGGTTTTGATGTGCCGAGCATCCGTGATTTTGAATTTCGCACGGACAATGTGGGTCGGTTACGCATCACCCAATTCGGGCAAAAAACCGGCGATGAATTTGTCGACGCCCTGCGGGACATGATGGGCCACGAGGGCCTGCGCGGCATTATTTTGGATTTGCGGGACAATTCCGGCGGCGTGCTGACCGCCAATGTCGAAGTCAAGATGCTCCAAACCTTGCTCAAACCCAATATGCTCATCGTCACCACCAAGGGACGATCCAGCAGTGATGTCCAAACCCTGGTCACACCCTCCGCGACCGATCCGAATAATACAGATCCCGCCAGTGACTTGCACTATGACGGCCCGCTGGTTGTGCTCGTTAATGAAGGCACGGCCAGTGCGGCGGAGATAGTCGCCGGGGCGTTACAAGATCATAGCCGAGCCATTATTGTCGGTCAACGCACCTATGGCAAAGGAGTGGTTCAATCTATCCTGCCATTGGGTGATGGCGGCGCGGTGCGACTGACCACAGAAGCGTATTTACTGCCTAAGAATGAATCCATTCAGGATGTCGGCATCGTGCCCGATATCCGCATGGACCAAACCACGGATGAGCGTGATTTACTGCGGGCGGAACGCGCCGACCTGCGGCACATGACGCAGCCCACCACCTCCGCGGCATTCGCCGCAGCCTACGGTTTTGATCCATCTCCCGATCCCGAAATCGAAACCGCCGCGGGTTTGATCCTGGCCGCTTCCGCGAGCAAATAAAATGCTCCTCGCAATTGAAAGCTCGTGCGATGAATCGGCGCTGGCGTTGTTTGACCCGGCGCGTGGGTTGGCGGGTGAATGGGTGCATAGTCAGATTGCCTTGCATCGGGAATATGGCGGCGTGGTGCCCGACCTCGCCAGCCGGGAACATCTGGAGCGTTTTCCCGCGCTACTCGCGCTCGCCGCGCAAACTCCCGCATACGCGGCTGTGACGCAAATTGCCGTGACGTGCGGACCGGGCCTCGCCGGTTGTCTGGCGCAGGGTCTCGCGCTCGCGGCAGCTCTTGCGCTCAAAAAGAATGTGCCGCTGCTTGGGGTGAATCATTTGCGCGGCCACGTGTGGTCGCCATTCGTGGGGCTGCACGCGCATGCGCCGCTGCAGTTTGCGAAAAATCTGCGTGCGTTGTTGCCACACCTCGGCTTGATTGTCTCGGGTGGAAACACGATTTTGTTTGTTTTGGAGGAAGGCGGAAAGCTGCGCATTCTCAATCGCACCGTGGATGACGCTGCAGGCGAAGCGCTCGACAAAGGCGCGAAACTCCTTGGCCTGCCTTACCCCGGCGGCCCACTCGTCGAGCAATGGGCGGCCAAGGGTAACCCGCAAGCCTATGAGTTTCCCCGCGCATTGGGCGAAGGCGCGGCCCGCGCCACCACGCCATTTAGTTTTTCGGGGTTGAAGACCAGCCTGCGCTATCGCTTGGAGAAAATGACGCCGGAGAACATTGAAACCGCCAAAGCCGATCTCTGCGCAAGCTACCAAGCAGCGGTCGTTGGTCAACTGGTGGCCAAGACGGCGGCGCTCCTGCAATCGAATGTTGGTATTGCTGCAAACGTGCGCAGCATCGGGCTATCCGGTGGAGTAGCGAATAACCAGAGCCTGCGCAAAGAATTCGCCCGCGTCGCGGCGGAAAACAATCTACCGTTCCTGGTGGCCGAACCCCGCCACACCGGCGACAACGCTGCGATGATTGCCTTCACGGCATGGGTAGATGCCGTGCACACGAAAACTTTTGACTCCTCCCATCCGGCGATTTTCGAGCCCTCGCTTACTTTGGCTTAACCACGGCAAGAGGCTGAGTTTTATTCCTCCTCGGAAACATCCAACTTCAAATAACGCTCGGGTGCCGAAGCGGGGGGCGGGGCAGCCGGTTTGGAAGCCGGCTGGGCAGCAGGGGCGTAATAGGAATGCGCGGGGGCGGCGGGAGCAACATGCGCCACCGGGGCCTGAATTGCTGGCTGGGTGGTAGGCATGGTTGGGTAAGGCCCGATTTGCTGCGCTTCCATTTCCAATTCAAAACGGTCGGCCAGCCAGCTCGCATAATTTTCCAGCTCGGTAATCATGATTTTCGTTTGCGCGAGTAGAAAATTGTAGCCGAAGACCGAGGGAATCGCTACTAGCAGGCCGCAGACCGTCGCCAGCAATGCCGAGGCCACACCCGGGCCGATGGTTTGCAGGCTAACCCCATTTTGCATGCCTTTGAAGGCAACCATCACGCCGACCACCGTGCCGAGCAGCCCCATGAACGGCGCGCCCGAAACGAGCGAACCGAGCAGCACCATCTTGCGTTCGTATTGCACGCATTCATCCGCCACGCGCCGTTGGAGCGCGTTGGAGATAAGCCCCATGCGCACGGAAGGTTCGCGGTCGGAGCGATGCTGACGCCCGGCTTCGAGGGCGTCGTGGAACATCCGCGCGTAGGGCGCGCTCTGCCGTAATTTCGGCGTGACCGTCTGGCTCATCAACGCTTCCTTTTCGCGTAGCTCGCGGTAAAAATCCAGATTGCTCTGCCGCCAGTTGGAAAGCTCAAGGTACTTGCCAATCATCACCGTCCACGCCAGCAGGCTGAAAAACATGAGCAGCAGAACGATGACTTTGCCAAAAATCTCCGCACCATTGAAGATGTCAAAGAGATTGATGCCCGCATCATCCGCCGCGAGGAACACGCCGGAGCCGAGCACGGGATGCATTAATGAAATGAAAATCGTCAACATGACATTGAGAGGAGATTTAGCAGCAGAATCCGCCCATGGCAATCCTTGTTCAATTTATTCCATAAATTGACTTTCATTAGGCTGAATCGTTTTGCCTTTCATCCGTCATTTCCCATGCTGGGACTATGCCAGATTACAAACAAGTGACGCTCGATGGATTGGCGCGCCAAGGCGCAACCGCCCCGGCAAAGCTGGCCGTCATTGGCTTCGATGGATTCATCGACCGCATCATGCATGCCGTGGCGCAAAGAAAAGGGCTGGGCGACAATTTTGTTCCATTTACCGGCTTGGCCGCATTTGGCCAGCGCATCACCGCCGCCGCGGGTAAAAGCACCAACATCGAACTTTATCTCGAACGCGAACAACTGGGTGGCAATGGTCCATTGATGGCGCGGGCCATGGCGGCAGCGGGAATTGGCGTGCGTTACGTTGGTGCTCTGGGGAGTCCACAGATACATCCCATTTTCCAAGAATTCGCCAACAACACCCGGGCCATTTCCATCACGAACCCGGGCATCACCCATTGCCTTGAGTTTCCCGACGGCAAGCTGATGCTCGGCGAGCCGCGTTCAATGGAAGAGCTGACCTTTGCCAAACTCATCGCCACCACCGGGGAAAGCACGCTACTGGATTTGCTGAACCAGTCCGACCTCATCGCCCTCGTGAACTGGACGCAAACGCCGCACATGACAGAGATTTTCACCGGTTTGCTGGACAATATTTTTCTGAAGCTCACGCATCGTCCGCGCCAATTTTTCTTCGACCTCGCCGACCCGGCCAAGCGCCTGCGCGAAGAATTGCAGGCCGGATTGGACGCCATTGCCCGTTTTCAAAAATTTGGTGAAACCACGCTCGGGCTTAATTTATCTGAGGGCCAGCAAACTGCCGCCGTGCTCGGCGTGCCGCTGGCGGAGCCCACGCCGGAAAATTTGCAAGCCGCCGCGCAAGGCATCCGCGAAAAAATGAATATTGGCTGCGTGGTCATCCACCCGATTAATGGCGCGGCGTGTGCGACGCGCGAGGGCGCATGGTGGGTCGAAGGGCCGCATTGCGGCACTCCCAAAATCACCACCGGCGGCGGCGACAACTTCAACGCCGGATACATGACCGCGCAGCTCCTCGGCCTGCCCCCACCCTGCTGCCTAACGCTCGCGGTATCCGTCTCCGGCTTCTACGTCCGCAACGCGCACAGTCCGAATTTGGAAGAAGTGACGACGTTTTTACGGGAATGGTAGGCACATTTGCATTGTCGCCCTGCGACATTTCGATTCACTCAATCTTGCTCATGACCGCCCCGCGCACTCCTAAATCTTTCTTCCTCTCCTTCGAAGGCTCCGAAGGCAGTGGCAAATCGACGCAGATTGACCTGCTGGCGGCGCGCTTGCAGGGCGCCGGGCACGAAGTCGTCGTCACCCGCGAGCCTGGCGGCACGGAAATTGGCGAGGAAATCCGCCATCTACTCAAGCACGCGCAAAGCGGCCAGGGGATGTTTCCGGAAACTGAGTTGTTGCTTTTCGCCGCGTGCCGTGCGCAACTGGTGCGCGAGGTCATCCTCCCCGCCTTACAAGCGGGTAAAATAATTTTGTGCGACCGGTTTTTGGATTCGACCACGGTGTACCAGGGCGTGGCACGGCAGCTTTCTGCCGATCCAGTGGCCGTCATCAACCGCTTTGCGGTCGGTGAATTGTTGCCGCAATTGACCGTCGTGCTCGACGTCCCCGCGGACCTTGGCCTCGCGCGGGCGCGCCGCCGCGTCTCGGGTTTGCCCGACCGGCTGGAGCAGGAAAACATCGATTTCTACCAACGCGTGCGCGATGGCTATCTCCTCCTTGCGCGTTCGCTGCCCGAACGCTTTCTGGTGGTAGATGGCACGCAGCCCTCCGAAAAAATCACCGACATCATATGGAATGAATTCCAGCGCCGCCATGGTTGAGCCGGAATCCGCACCGCGCTCGCTGCGTGCGTTCACCTCCGCGCTCGCCCGCGGGCGGCTGGCCCATGCCATCCTCGTCCACGGCGACCATCCGCCGGCGCTCGAAGCCGCGTGCGAAGGGCTGGCCGCGAGCCTGCTGGGCACTGACCAAGCCACGAAGCACCCCGATTTTTTTGCCCTGCGGCCCTCGGGCAAGGCGCGATTCATCAAAGTGGACGACCTGCGTGAATTTTTGCACAAAATCCAACTCACAGCCTCGGCGGGCCCGCGCAAAGTCGGCGTGGTGTATGAGGCGGACCGGATGCAAACCGCGACGTCGAACGCCTTGCTTAAAACCCTTGAGGAACCGCCGGAAG
>DATHOB010000115.1:0-2025 GCA_035485355.1 Opitutales bacterium
GACAGCCGCAGCAACGACCGGGATCGTGGCCCAAGCCGTGGCTCCAGCGAACGCCGCAGTGACCGCGGCGGCGACCGTCGGCCTTCCAACCGGGGTTAAAGATTTTCCATCATGGATGTTGTGCGCATACAAGGTGGCCGCCCTCTGCGCGGCCAAATTTCCGTCAGCGGCGCGAAAAACGCCGCATTGCCGATTTTCGCGGCAACATTGCTCACGGAGGAGACGTGCATTATTGAAAACGTGCCCGACCTGAGCGATGTGCGCTTCATGGGTGAAATCCTGGCCGAGCTCGGCGCACAGGTCGAGCGACCCGACGAGCACACCTGGAAAATCACCGCGAAAAAAATCGGCCACTTTGCGCCGCACAAGCTCGTCAGCAAAATGCGCGCGAGCGTGGTGCTGCTGGGCCCGCTCATTGCGCGCCTGCGTAAAGCAGTTGTTTCCCAACCGGGCGGCTGCAATTTTGGCCCGCGCCCGATTGACTTGCACATCAAGGGGCTCAAGAGCCTTGGCTGCACGGTCAAAATGAAAAAGGGTTACCTGCATGTGGACGGCGCGGGCTTGCGCGGCTCGGAGCTTTTTCTCGGTGGTCGCCAGGGCAGCACCGTCACTGGCACGGCGAACATGGTTATGGCCGCGACGCTGACTCCCGGTGTCACGCGGATTGACAGTGCCGCGTGCGAACCGGAAGTCGAGGACTTGTGCCGCATGCTCGTCGCCATGGGCGCGCGCATCGACGGCATCGGCACCCACGTCCTGACCGTCGAAGGGGTGGACCGCCTGCGCGGCGTGCGCCATCGCGTCATCCCCGACCGCATCGAAGCCGGCACGTGGATAGTCGCCGCCGCCATCACGCGCGGGGATGTCACCGTCACCGGAGCCAATGCCCAGCATCTCGGCGCGTTTTTTGACAAGCTCGACGAAGCGGGCATCGCCATCTCCATCGAAGGGCCGGATAAACTGCGCATCAACGCCACAAATTTAAAACCGAAGCCGGTGGACCTCATCACCCTGCCCCACCCTGGTTACCCGACGGATTTGCAGGCGCAAATGTGCGCTTTGCTCGCCATCACCCCGGGCATCAGCATCATCACCGAACGCATTTACCCGAACCGGTTCATGTACGTTTCCGAGTTGCAACGCATGGGTGCAGACATCGCAATCGAGGGCCCCAGCGCTATTATTAAAGGTCGTCCGCGACTTTCTGGCGCAATGGTCATGGCTTCCGACCTGCGGGCCAGCGCGGCGCTCATACTCGCAGGTCTGCATGCCAACGATGAGACCTGGGTGCGCCGCGTCTACCACCTCGACCGCGGTTATGAAAAATTTGACGAAAAACTCCGCGGCCTCGGCGCGGTGATTGAACGCCTGGATGAGAAAAAAATGCCGCCGGAATTATTGGGTGAGGAGTAATTCCAATTATTTCACTCCGAGTGCTTGCAACGAGCGCACTAATTGCGGCCCCAACCGGCGCAATTCGTCCCGGTGAATGGCCGCGAGACGGCTGAGCAGTTTCTCCCCGCCCGCAGTCAACCGAATCCTCACGCGGCGGCCATCGTCGCCATCCGCCACGCGGCGCAGCAGCCGACGGCGCACCAGGCGATCGACCAGTCCGACCGTACTGTTATGGCGCAGCAACATGGACTCGGCCAGTTGCCCAATGGTCAGCAAGTCATCGTTTGGGGATGATTTTATGGCGAGCAGCACCTGATATTGCTGTTGAGACAATCCCGCCGTGCGGGCCGCTTCTGTGCTAAAGTGTAAAAATTGCCGCAAGGCGTGTCGGTAGGCGGCGAGCGACGCGTAGTCCTGCGGACGCAGTGGCTTAGTGGTGGAATTATGGCGCGACATGGCCGGTTTGTAGGCGGGATAAATTCTTTGTTAATTTACTTTTGCGAAATAGCACACAGTTGTTGCTTGATTTATATCGTACTAGGATATAAATTTACTGGCTTATGTCGACCACAAAACAAGTCCTTGGTCAAACTTCCGCACTGTTTCCGGATTTGCCCGGCGTCAGCACTC
>DATHOB010000116.1:0-4135 GCA_035485355.1 Opitutales bacterium
CGACGCGCTCGGCATCGTCCGCCAGGAATTGGGCGGCAAAACCGCCCTGCTCGGATTCGCGGGCGCACCGTGGACATTGGCCGCGTACATGGTCGAGGGCGGCAGCCCGGCGCATTCACCCGCAATTGCGCGATTGGCTCAAAACGAACCGGGACAATTTGAAAAGCTCATGCGAAAACTGACCCGCGCGGTGACGGAATGCCTGCGCCTGCAAGTGGCCGCGGGGGCGGACGCCGTGCAAATTTTCGATTCGTGGGGCGCGCTCTGCCCGGCGGAACATTACGAAAAATGGTCGTTAAGTTGGATTAAGGAAATCATTGCCGCACTGCCGCCAAAAACGCCCGTGATATTTTTCGCCAAGGGCATGGCCCAACACGCCACCGCCTTGCAAGCGACTGGCGCAAAAGTTTTAAGCCTCGATCAATCCGTCGACCTCGCCGCTTTCCGCCGCGCCCACCCGAATATTGCCACCCAAGGCAACCTTGAACCCGAACTTCTGGCTGGCGAACCGGATCAAGTCCGCACGGCGACTAGTGAATTGCTGCGCTTGGTAACCGGCCCGGGTCATATCGTCAATCTCGGCCACGGCATCACGCCCCAAGCGAAAATCGAATGTGTGGCCGCGTTGGTGGAGACGGTGGTGGCATCTTCTTTATCCGCATGAAACGCCTTCTCGTGATCGGCGGCGGCCTGACCGGCCTGAGTGCAGCATGGCATGCTCAGCGCGCGGGCGCGGAGGTGCGCGTATTGGAGTCGTCCAAGCAAGCGGGCGGGGTCATCCAATCGGTGCGAGACGAGGGCTTCCTCACTGAAACCGGCCCCAACACTTTGATGGCTGCCAAACCGGAAGTGATGAAAATCATCGCTGATTTGGGCTTGGCCAACGAAGTCGTGGCCGCTGCACCTGCCGCGAAGGAACGCTTCATCGTGCGGGGCGGCAAATTGGTGGCAGCGCCCATGTCGCTCGGAAGTTTCTTGACGACTCCATTGCTAACCACTACGGCAAAATTTCGCCTGCTGGGCGAACCTTGGGCCAAAGTGCGCGGCGCGACCGAAGGAGATGAAAGCCTGGCCGATTTTGCCCGGCGGCGGCTAGGCGCGGAAACTTTTTCCTACGGACTGGAGCCGTTTGTAGCGGGAATTTTTGCCGGCGACCCGGAAAAACTTGCCGTGCGGCACGCCCTACCCCGCTTGCAGGCAATGGAAACTGAGCATGGCTCAATTGCGCGCGGGTTGTTGAAAGCGAAAAAAAGGCAAACTGCCCCAGGCGCGCCGCGCCTCATTTCATTTCAGGATGGCATGGCCGCGCTGCCCGGCGCGCTGGCGAAACAATTGGGTGATGCATTAATATTGTCCGCCAAGTTGACCGCACTCGAACGCGACCCATCGGGCGGATGGAGCGCAAGTTGGACAACTTCCCTTGGTGAAACGCAGGAAAAATTTGATGGCGTGGTGTTGGCCGTGCCGGCATACGCGCTCTCAACTTTGCCCCTGCCCGTCGCCTTGGCCGCGGCGCTCGTGCCGCTGGCAAAAATTGAATACCCGCCGGTGAGTGTGGCACTGCTGGGTTATCCGCGCCACGCGGTCGGGCATCCGCTGGATGGTTTTGGAGTGCTAGTTCCCGCGGTGGAAAAACTTTCCATTCTGGGTGTGCTGTTCAATTCGACCCTCTTTCCCGGTCGGGCTCCAGCGGGACAGGTGTTGCTCACCGTCTTTGTCGGTGGGGCGCGTCAACCGGAACTGGCAGCTCTGCCCAACGACGAATCACAATCTCGTGTAATGATGGATTTGAAAAAACTTTTGCTTGTCACCCAATCACCCGTTTATCAAAAAATCATCCGTTGGCCGCGGGCCATTCCGCAATATAACCTGGGCTACCAAACCCAGCTGGAAGCAATGGACGCCGCGGAAAAAGCATGGCCGGGGCTAGTCTTGGCGGGGTCGTATCGTGGCGGCGTGTCCATGCCGCAGTGTTTGGAGTCGGGCCGCGCCGCCGGATTGCGCGCATTAAATCTGTCGCCAACATCCAGCGAGTGATTGTAAGCTCAATTTTTGCGCCATGGCCCAACCCGCTGTTTTGCTGCTCAACCTCGGCTCGCCCGATTCCATTTCGGTGGCGGATGTGCGGCGCTATTTGCGCGAGTTTTTATGGGACGAGCGCGTGCTCGACACCCCCACCCCGCTGCGCTGGCTCGTGCTGAATTTATTCATTCTGCCCACGCGCCCGAAAAACTCTGCCGAGGCGTATGCCAAAGTGTGGACGCCCGAAGGCTCGCCCCTGATTGCCACGAGCAAACATGTACAAAGCAAGGTGCAGGCGGAAGTCGGCGCGGACGCGCAAATCGCGCTGGCCATGCGCTATGGCAATCCCTCCATTGCCAGCGTGGTTAGTCAATTACGCCAAGCCGGCGCGTCCCGCGTGCTCGTCATTCCGCTCTATCCGCAATACGCAATGTCGAGTTACGAGACGGTCGTGGCGCTGGCGGAAAAAACCCTGGCCGAGCAACTGCCCGATGTTCCGGTGGATGTCCTGCCGCCGTTTTATGAACATCCGACCTATATTGAGGCATTGGCGGAATCCATGCGGCCCCATTTGGCCCAAGGGTTTGACAAGCTATTATTCTCTTATCATGGCATCCCCTACCGCCATCTGCAAAAGAGCGATCCTTCGCATGCGCATTGCCTGAGCCGTCCGGATTGCTGTGACGGCTGCCACCCGGCGCATCAAACCTGCTACCGGCACCAATGCCTGCGCGTGACCGAGCTCGTCACTGCGAAGCTCGGTTTGCGAAAAAAGCAATTTGAAATATCCTTCCAAAGCCGACTCGGGAGCACGCCGTGGCTCACTCCCTACACCGACTACCGACTCCGCGACCTGCCCGGCGAAGGCGTGAAGCGCCTGCTCGTCGTCTGCCCGGCGTTTGTGAGCGATTGTCTCGAGACCTTGGAAGAAATCGCCATGCGCGGACACGAAATTTTCAGCGAAGCAGGCGGTCAGGAATTCGCGCTCATCCCCTGCCTCAATGAACACCCTCAGTGGATCGCGTTTTTGTGCGATGAAATCCGCCAGTGGCTTGACCAACCGACCAACCATGGACGGCCAAAGTGGAAAATGTGAAGAGTTGGCTTTAAGCTTGCGAGGCGTTGGTCAACGTGGTTTTAATGCACACGCTCATGGGCGAATACTACATACGCCAGCAGGAGGGCGGCGAGATCCGCGGCCCGTTCGACGAGGATCAAATGACCTCCCTCGCCGACGCAGGGAAAATCACGCTTGAAACCCAGGTGGCCGATGAGACCAAATCGGATTGGTTTGTGGTCGGCGAGAGCGAGGAATTAAAGGCGTTTCTTTTTCCCGAGCGCAAGAAAATCGGCCTGAAAAAAGACCACGCCGAGGAATCTTTCCAGAAGCTCAATATCGCCGAGGACGAGGCGAAACCGGCCATCACCGTCGAGCAAATGTTGGCCGCCGCCGAGGGCCACACCGAGGACACCGCCCACCTGAAACAGAAACAGCAGAAAATGGAAAAAGCCGCCGGGCTGGCGCTGCCCGTACTGACGGTTATGATGGTCTTGAGCGGCCTCGCCAACAGCCTGCCGCGCTATCAGGTTATCATCGATTTATTTTCCGGCAAGTTCGGCGGCTTGATCCAGCAACCTTTTGCTCTGGTCGGTCTGTTCGATTTACTTTTGGCGTTCGGCCTGTTCCTGAAAATTTTCTCCCTCATGCCGCTGGTGCGCTTTCGCGCGATGTTGGGCTTGGGGTTCTTTTTGATGACCTATTGGTCGTTAGGCGATAATGCGGCCATGGCGGCGTCCGTTTGCGCCGGACTGGGCCTGTTCATTTGTTCGATTACGCTCGACCTGACGGTGATGATTGTCTTTGCGGTAATCGGCGTTGGCGGCATGGGCTACCTGGCGTGGACGGCATGGTCGGCGGTATCGGCTGCCGCGGGTTGAGAGGTGGAAAATTATGTCGTCACTGCAAGCCAAGACCCAGACCGCCACGCGGATGGTACGGCACACCAAGCAGGTGCTGCAGGAGGAGATTTGGCACCACAGCATGGTTGCCGACAATTCCCCGCGCGGAAAATTTTACGCCTTTTTGCGCGTGATGAGCATCACCGTGCGCGGG
>DATHOB010000117.1:0-5398 GCA_035485355.1 Opitutales bacterium
TGCTCGGTAGCGACCAGCGCATCACCAACACCGGCGGCGGCAATACGTCATCCAAAATTGGGGAAAAGGATCTGCTCACCGGTAAAGCCGAGCAAGTCCTCTGGGTCAAAGGCTCCGGCGGCGATTTGCGCACGAGCACCCGCGCGTTTTTTTCCTCATTGTATTTGAGCAAGCTCAACGCATTGCAACCGCTGTATGCCTCGCGCGCCGATAAGGGCATCAAATCCCCCGCCGAGGACGACATGGTCGGCATGTATGCGCACTGCACGTTCAACCTTAACCCGCGCGCGTCGTCGATTGACACGCCGCTGCATGCCTTTCTGCCCGGTGCGCAGGTGGACCACATGCACCCGAACGCCATCATCGCCATTGCCGCCTCCGCCAATTGCGAAAAATTGACGCGCGAGATTTTTAACGGCGAAATGGCTTACGTGCCGTGGATGCGTCCGGGTTTTGAGCTGGGCTTGGCGATGCAGGAGATTTCGAAGAAGCAGCCCAGCATTCGCGCCATCATGATGGGCCAGCACGGTTTCATTTCCTGGGCCGAGGAAGATCGCGCGTGTTACACGCTTACGCTGGACCTCATTGAGCGTGCCTCGCTATACATCGAAGAAAAATATCAGGCCAAGGGCGGCGACGCCAAGGCCTTCGGCGGTGCGAAATACCAGACCTTGCCACCGGAAAAACGCCGCGCGGTATTCACCGCCATTTTGCCGTGGCTGCGCGGGCAGGTTTCCTCGCACAAGCGATTCATCGGCACGGTGCAGGAGGACGACAAAATCCTCCGCTTTGTCAACAGCCACGATGCCGCGCGCCTCGCCGAGCTGGGCACATCCTGCCCCGACCATTTCCTGCGCACGAAGATCAAACCGCTGTATGTGGACTGGAATCCGCAGGCTGAAGATGCGGCCGCGTTGAAAAAGAAACTCGCAGAAGGAATTGCCAAATACCGCGCCGACTACGCCGCGTATTATCAAAAATGCCGCCGCGAAAATTCCCCCGCAATGCGCGACCCGAACCCGACGGTCGTGCTCATCCCCGGTCTGGGCATGGTCGCCTGGGGCAAGGACAAGAGCGAGTCGCGTGTTACCGCCGAGTTTTACAACTGCGCCGTTGAGGTCATGCGCGGCGCGGAGGCGATCGACCGCTATGTCTCCCTGCCGCAGCAGGAGGCCTTCGACATTGAATACTGGCTGCTCGAGGAGGCGAAGCTCCAGCGCATGCCCGCGGAAAAGGAACTTGCCCGGCGCATCGTCATCGTCATCGGCGCGGGTTCCGGCATCGGCAAGCAGACGGCATTGCGGCTGGCCAAGGAAGGCGCGCATGTAGTGTGCGTGGATTTGAACGAAGCTGCCGCGCAAGCCACGGCGAAGGATATCACCGACAAGCTCGGCACCGGCATCGGCGTCGCGGGCACAGGCCTGTCGAATTGCGGCCCGGCGCTGGGCCTCGCGGCGGACATCACCAAGCGCGACAGCATTCGCCGCATGCTCGACGACGTGGCCATGGCCTATGGCGGTTTCGATTCCATTTGCGTCACTGCGGGCATTTTTGTTCCGAGCGACACCACGGGCCACATTCCCGACGACAAATGGGCGCTGACCTTTGCCATCAATGTCACCGGCAGTTATCTGGTCGGGGACGAAGCGGCGAAGACTTGGCGCGAGCAGGGCCTGCGCGGCAGCTTGGTATTGACGACCAGCGCCAACGCCGCCGTGTCCAAAAAAGGCTCCATTGCGTACGACGCCTCGAAGGCCGCGGCCAACCACTTGGTTGGCGAATTGGCCATTGAACTTTCGCCGCTTGTGCGCGTCAACGCCGTTGCCCCCGCGACGGTGGTGCAAGGCAGCGCGATGTTCCCGCGCGACCGCGTCATTGGCTCGCTCGCAAAATACAATATTCCCTTCGCCGAGACGGAGGCGACCGATTCACTCGTGACCAAGCTCGCGCAATTTTACGCCGACCGCACATTGACTAAAACCCCCATCACTCCCGAAGACCAGGCGGAGGGCTACTTCCTCCTCGTCAGCGAGCGCCTCAGCAAAACTACCGGCCAAGTCCTCGCTGTGGATGGCGGCCTGCATGAGGCGTTTTTGCGGTGAGATAATTAGCAGCACCTGTACAAACAGATTTAATTTGTAGGTTTATTCAATTTCTCCCACGGCGAGGCGCCACTTTTCCAATCGTTGGCCGCGCGGCGGGAGCGCATCAGCACTTCCCGCGTTTGCCGGACGGCGGCGGTTTCGGCCCAATCGCGCAGGAGTGGGGGAGTCATCAGGCGCGCGCCGCAGGCGGCGGTGGCGTCGCTCAGCAGATTGTCCCGCGTGGCGACGACAATTTCCTGTTCCGCCTTTTGTTTTTTACGCGGGCGGCGGTCTTCCTCCGGTGGAAGCGTGGCATTGGCGACGAGTTGCTCAATCACCGCATCGGCGCTCAGGCCTTTCGGCCCGAATACATAGGAAAAGGTCAATTCCTGGCCCGGGCGCTCAACGCGGATTTCGTCGCCGCTGCCGTCGAAGACGATGGTCACACGCCAGCCTTCGACATCGTGGATGGGCCGCAAGGCCTCGGCAAGTTGGGTGCGCGCGGCATCCGGGCCAAACTTGGTTAGCGCGGCCTTCAACTCGGGCCACGCATGGATGACATTGAAGGCATCCACAAGCAAATGGCGGTCAGGAGGCATGACAGAAGTATGAAGTCGGAATGCGGAACGCGGAAATGTAAGTAAAAACAAGTTTGATGTAAATAGGGCCAGAAATGAAGGCCAGAGTTGATCTTAACTTTTGGACTCATACTTCCGCATTCCGAAATCAGCTTTCCCATTTTGTTTTCATCCCTTGCCTTCCAAAAACATTTGCAATGCGCCTTGGAGGAGGCCGTGGCAGAGGGGTTGCGTGCGAGGCTCGAGGATTTCCGTCTGCTTTAGAAATTTCGCATACGCGGGCGGGGCATCGCCGGGGAAGCCGTGGAACCACGCGGCAAATAATTCCCGATTGGTCTGTGCGGCGGTTAGCGGCAGGAGCACATCGCCGATCAGTGTGTCCAGCCGCGCACCCTGCCAGACGTCTGCAAACACTTCTTTCGCAAATTTTTTGCGTAGCGCGGCCAGTTTATGTTTTTTGCGGAATGGCGCGGAGTCCTCCACCGCCGTTGCTCCCTCGGGCCAGTCTTTCGCGAGCCGGAGCAAAGCCTGCGGCCAATCCGGATTCGCGGCGACAACTTTGGCATACTGTTCGAGCCGTCGGCGTGGGTGGTTCGCGGGGCGCAGCCCGGCGAGTTTCCAGTGGCCTTTTTCCTCCTCGAAAAGCAAGCCCGGCAGCGGCGCGTGTTTGGCCCACGCGGTGAGCGGATATTTCAGCGCCAAAGCCGACATCGGCGGGCGGTTGCGCCGATAGCCGAGGGCCTCTAACGCAAGTTGATGGCACGCTTCGGCGAACCCGGCCTTGACTATGCGTTGTGCGGCAAAAGCACGTTTTTGCCGCCAGCGATGCAAGGCACGGTCAAGCAGGCGCGATAAGCGGTCGGCGGGTGGACGGCGCAAAAATTCCTCCAATGGGCCTAGTGGGTCGCGCCCCTCGGCGGCAAGCAAGGCCTCGTCCGCCGCGTAATCCTCCAAATCGCGCTCCAGATGATCGAGCAGCACGACTTGCTCGGGAGCATCGCCTTGCAGAGTGCGCGGAGTGGGTTCATCTACAGCGGGTGGAAACAACAGCACATGCAGCGCAACGTCGGAAAAGTTCGGGTCTTCACCGTGTTTGTGCGCGGCCCAATCGCGCGCGTGAAAATGCACTTCGACATCTCCGCGCACTCGTCGGCCATCCAATTCCCATTCGCCACCGCGAAAATCCGGCCCCTCCTGCAAATTCCACCGGCCTGGATGCCGCACTCGCAGCGCCTTCCCCGAAAGCGTGCGCAAATTCGTCGAACGATAATCACTCCGCAGCCAGATTTTTTGAATAACTCGCTCGGAAACGGAGTAAGGCCCATACCAGCCCTGCATCTCGGCGATAGCGGGCTCGGTCGGTGCGGCGCCGGCGTAATCGGCCATGGCAAACGGCGGATTCATTCCGACAGTATTTCGTATCCATCCATCCGCGACCAGTAAAAAGATGCGGAAGTGCAACCCTTTGCTTATTGCGCCGGGGAAGTCGACGTCGCAGCGGGCGCACCCGAGGCCGCTGCTGGCGCAGGGGCGGGCGCCGCGTCTGTGGTCGGGGTCTTGACGTAAATGGGCTGCAATTGGCGCATGAGTGCTTCCAGTTTTGTGTAGTACTCATTCTCGCCAAGATTCTCTTTTTGGGCGCGAAGGGACTCGATTTGACTCTCCAGCACGCTGCGCAACGAACGTTGTTCATCGGTAAGCGCGCGCTCGGCCGCCGTGGTGACTAGGGCGAAATTGCGGGAAAATTCACCATCGGGTTCAACATTGCCCTGGGGTTGGCGGATGAGGCGCGTACCCTGGAAAAAATTCGCCGGAGTGCCGCGTTTGTCGCCATTGTCGTCAATCAAGGCGTGCTCGGTGGCCATGCGGTCGTTCTCTGAGTAGAAATCCTGCACACGTTGCTCGGCAGTGACAAAGGCTTCGAGCACGGAGACTTGGCCATCTTGGTCCAAATCGGCGGCAGGATCGGTTATGGCGACGGCAAATTGCTCGCCGAAGCGCGCATAGTTCACCTCGCGACCAGTTTGGGTGGCGGAAATAATAATGCGATTGGGCGCGGAAAGCGCGTTGATGAATGGCGCGCTGCACGAACCACCATCCACAAAAACGAGCGGACGTTTCACATTTTTGAGCATCGTGGCCATTTCCGTGGCGGAGATATCCACGCCGCGCAGATTCATCCGTGCGTCCTTCCCGTCGAACGTGCCGTGGCCGATGTACACAATCCATACCGGCGTCGTCGATTTGGCCTCCAGCGCCGCAACCCAGTCGCGCACTTTGTCGTGGTCGAGGGTGTTTTTATCCGGATCGGCGCCCTTTTCATCATCCAGACCGATGACAGTGCAACTCGCGTGGGCGAGTTTGCAATTATCCTGCCATTTATTCGCCGCGGCGGCAAAGCCATCCACAAAACTGTCGTCACCCGGTGTGCCAATGATGACGCACACATCAGCAGACGGCGGCGGCGAAGCGGGGGCATCCGCGGCGTACGCGGAAATCAATGCGCCGAGCAGGACGCAGATGAAGAATTGCGGCAGTTTTCTCATGGCAAACCTTTCCAACGCCGCCAGGCCCACTCGGCGAGGAAACACGCGAGCACCGCGAGGAAGACGCTGCTTTGGTGCCAGAGCGGTTGCGAATCCTCCTCGGTGATGGGCGCGGTGTGGTTTTGCAGAATATTCGGCAGTTGGTTGAGTTGGTCCATTGTCAGCACCTGGCCGCCCGTGCGGCGCGCGA
>DATHOB010000118.1:0-9332 GCA_035485355.1 Opitutales bacterium
GGAGAGGATTGCACGAGGATTCTTTCCGGCCGAGAATGCATTGAGTGTGTCCGCGGTTCACGGTGGCGCCAACAACCGCGTCTGGCGCGTGGATGTTTCGGACGGGCCGTTTCTCCTTAAACAATATTATCATGCGCCCGCCCCCGCGCGTGACCGTTTTTCCTCCGAGCGCGCCTTTTACGACTTTGCCCACAACCGCGTTGCGAAAATAATTCCGCTGGCCCTCAACTGGAAAACCGCGAGCCAAGCTGCATTATTTTCCTTTATCGCGGGCCGCAAGCTTTTACCAACCGAAGTCACCCACAATCGTGTGGCCCAGGCTTTGGATTTTTATCGTCGCTTGAACTGCCCTTTGCCAAATCCGCCTCCGTCGTTGCCCGACGCGGCGGAAGCCTGCTTTAGTGTGGCCGACCATCTCGCCCTAGTTGAAAAGCGAGTTCAACGCTTGTTAACTATTCCCATTACCGCCGCAGACAGCCTGGAAGACGAAACTCGTAATTTTGTAATGAATGAATTGGCCCCGGCGTGGCGGGTGATTGAAAAAACTGTCCGCGCGCAGATCCGCCCACTTGACGACGCCCCAGTGGCTCGCTGCATCTCGCCTTCAGATTTCGGATTCCATAACGCGTTGCTCGAAGAATCCGGACGGTTGCGTTTCTTTGATTTTGAGTATGCCGGCTGGGACGATCCGGCAAAAACCATCGGTGATTTTCTCTGCCAGCCGGACATCCCCATCGGCAACGAATTCCGCGAACAGGTGCTGGAAACCGTAGCCGGAATTTTTCCGAACGACAAATCTTTGCCTGAACGCGCCCGTGCCTTGCTTCCCGTTTACCAAATCAAATGGTGCTGCATCATGCTGAATGAATTTCTGCCCGCGAACCAAGAGCGGCGGACTTTCTCCCTCGCAACTGAAGCCAACGCCACCCGCCGCCAGCGTCAATTTACGCGGGCCTGCAGGGCGCTCGGCGCAATCGCAAAAAATTGATCCATGCGTCATAAAATTGCCGATTTCATTCGTTACCGCGACATCGTCTGGTATCGCACTCTTGCCGGCCTCAAATCGGAAGCTCGGCAAAACTTTCTGGGCTACGTCTGGTTTCTGCTCGAGCCCGCGATTACCACGGCGATCATGTATGTGGTGTATGTGCTAATTTTTCAATACGGTGGCGGCGCGAACCGGATAGTCCTGCTTTTGGTAGGAACCATCGTCTGGCAATGGTTTGAGAGCTCGACCATGCAGGGAATGATGGGCATCAAGTCCAAATTGCACATCATGACCCATTTTACGCTGCCGAAATACATATTTCCGCTGGTGGGCATCTTTACCAGCACGTGGAAGTTTTTGTGCATCTTTTGCGTATTGCTCGTGTATTGCGCAATCTGCGGCTACACGCCGAACATTCATTTTCTGTGGTTGCCGCTGGTGCTGGCCACCCAACTGCTTTTAATCATTGGTTGCGCACTACCCTTAGCGGTAGGAGTCGCCTACTTTAATGACCTTACCACTGTAGTTAGCTCTATTTTTCGCTTGCTGATGTTTCTTTCCGGAGTGTTTTTCACTGCTTCGTTTGTCCCCAATCAGTCCCCGTCCTTTGTCCCGCTGCACGCGCAAATTTATTTTTTCATGAATCCCATGGCCGGGTTGATCGAATCCTACCGTTACATAATCATGTGGAAGCAAGGCCCCAATTTTTGGGCGTTGTTTGTGGCTGCGGATTACGGATTGGCCTTTTTGATCATCGGCATGGTCATGAGTAGCTATGTTAATGGAAAAATCCTCAAACGCGTCAGTGGCTAAACCTGCCCAACCACTGATATCGGTGCGCAACGTGGCCCTGTGCTACCGTTATCAGAAGTCCATTTTTGCCCGGCACAAGGCCAAAATTTGGGCATTGCATGATGTTTCCTTCAATTTATTCGAGGGCGAAAAGCTCGGCATCATCGGCCGCAATGGCAGCGGCAAAAGCACATTAATGAAAATTCTCGCCAAAATTTTTGAAACCGACGCCGGGAAAGTCACCTATTCGCGCCCGCTGCATGTGCAATTGCTTTCACTGGGCGTTGGTTTTGAAGGCTCCCTCAGCGGTCGTGAAAACGCTGTGTTAAACGGCCTGCTACTGGGAAAAAACCGCCGGCACATGCTCTCTCGTCTGGAAAAAATCAAGGACTTTTCCGAACTCGGTGAGTTTTTCGACATGCCAGTCTCAACTTATTCCTCCGGCATGGGCGCGCGCCTTGGCTTTGCGGTAGCCATGGAAACCGAGCCGGAAGTACTGCTGATTGATGAAGTCCTGGGCGTCGGGGACGCCCGTTTCGCCACCAAGTCGTATAATGCTTTACAGGAAAAATTCAGCGGCAACCGCACTGTGGTGCTTATCTCTCACGATGCCGCCACCATACAGAAAATGTGCACCCGTGCGGTCTGGATTGAAAAGGGCCGCACCATCATGGAGGGTGACGTCAAAACTGTTGCCGCCGCCTACCTCAAAGCCATCAACGCCGACGATCCGAATGCGGTACGAGAGTTGCGGCCTGATTAGGAACCCCTGAGATGGACAATATATGGCAATAGTTGAACAGCCTGCCTCTGCGGATCGGACCGTCCACCCTGTCCACGAACGACGGTTTCCATTTCATTTCGTCACCGTGGTCTGGGGTACGGTGTATACGCGGAATTTCCTCGATTTGGCGCTGCCCACGCAATTGGCACCGGGCAACCTGCCGTCCTTGGCGGATCAACCGGAATGCCTGTACAAAATATTCACCACCTCGGCCGACGCCAAAATTATCCGCGCGGACGCGCATTTTTTGGAAATCGGCCATCATGTGCGCACGCATATCGTCGAGTTTGCCTCGAGCAGTGAAGGGCTGACTTTTGCCGCGATGATCAGTCTCTACCAACGCGCGATTCGGGAAACCAACGCGGCCAACGGCGTCATGATAAGCCTCGCGCCAGACATGCTGTTATCGGATGGCTGTTTTGCCGCCCTGCGCCAGCTGCATGCGCAAGGCAAACGTGTGGTCCTCATCGCCGGCTTGCGGGCCAGCTTGGAAACATTTCCGGCCGCATTGCGCAAAGCCGCCCAACCCGACAGCAATGGCGCGCTTTCACTGCCACCGCGTTTGCTCGTGAAACTGGCATTCGATCATTTGCATCCGATTTCACAATCACTTTTTTGGGATAGTTCCAACTTCAGCACCCATCCCTCCCAGCTTTATTGGTGGCTGCAAAAAACCCCGCCTCGGATGATGGAGATGCATTGTTTTCACTTGCACCCCCTGTTGGTGGACGGCGCGCGCAAAGACTTGATCCCCGACAGTACGATAGACGACGACTACGTCCAACTAGTCTGCCCGGATCCGACTACACACTATACCGTTACTGATTCCGACGAAATGGCATGCGTCGAACTCAGCCATGTTAGCCACAAAGTCGGACTCGAAGGTTCGCGCGACTCCAATATCAGGCAAATCGCCCAGTGGTGCCATGAATCGTGCAACGAAACACATCGAAAACATGTCGAGCAGGCCATTATTCTGCACGAAGGCCCCCTTCCCGTTGGAATTAAAGAATGCCAGAAGCGCCCGAGTGAAATTATTCAGGATATCCTATGCCAAACCATAATCGTGCAGCAAAATGAACGCCGGTCACAATTCATCGCCCCTTGGTTGCGTTGGATCGGTTGGTTGCGCGAACAATGCTGGCGCGGCACGGCCTTGCGGTTGCGCTACGCCCTTAAGAACATCCGTGAGACCACCGTTAAAATAGACGCAAGCTGGCCGACCGATTTGATTGTCGTTCACGGGAACGTTACCGGCCAAACTCCCCTACGCGTGCAACTGCGTCTGCGGGGCGGTCAAGACATTGAAAAAGTTCTCCCGCCTGGAGGTTTTATTTGGAGTGTGCGTGCGCCTTTTGCGTACGAGCCTCTGCTGCGCATTCGTACTCCCGAAGCCACCGCGGAAAATCGTCTGCACGTCGCCCTGATTGTAAAGTGGAGGACCCTGCTCCACCATCTTCGCCACAACTACTCTTCCGGGCGCCCCGATCCAATTTGGCTGGAATGGAACGGCCTACAGCCCGGCCATCGCCTCAACGGCCCGGCCACGGTCCGGGTGGTTGCTTATTGGGGAGTGTCTGCCGTCGCGCTCGAAGTGGAGTTGGAAGCCATCGGCGTGCCTTCAGGAAATCGCCAAACCGTAGTACTGCCGCTGAATCCCGCGCTTCCGTTTGCGCCGGTCGCGGTCAACCTCCCCGGCCAGTTCCGCCTGCGCTCCGTCGTCTGCCGGGAAAAACACGCTTGGCGATGGACTAAAGCAATCATTCAAATTCTGCAAACCATCGTCGCCGCAGTGCGCAGCAAAGCTGGCCGCCGACGTTTGCTAATGCATCTTGGCCGGCAAACCTCACCAGCCATATCTGAACAAGCTTAATAGAACCTACCGCAATTTCATGAAAAAAAACCGCACCAAAGAAAAGCAATACCAGTTTCTCCTTGAAAAGCGCGAGCGAGGCGGCCTCGCCCATCTCGGCTTGATGTCCAGTCAGGTTTATCAGGACGACCCACGCCGGCTCGTCTTTTTGCTTTCCCGCTACAAATTCGTCTCCAAAATGTTCACTGGCCTCGATCGCGTCCTCGAAGTCGGCTGCGCCGACGCATTCGGCACCCGTATTGTCCGACAAGTCGTGCCGCATGTTGTCGCCGTGGATTTCGACCCGATTTTCATCGAAGACGCCCGAGCGCGCCAGGATGAGAAATGGCCGATTGATTTGCGCGTACATGACATGCTTCAAGGCCCGGTTGAACGGAATGCCTTTGATGGCGCCTTCTGCTGCGATGTTCTCGAACACATTAAACCGCGTGATGAAAAAGCCTTTGTGCGCAATCTTGTCGAAAGCCTCAAACCTCATGGCGTTCTCATCGTGGGCATGCCATCGTTGGAGTCGCAGAAATTCGCCTCCGCGCCCAGCAAAGCCGGGCATGTAAACTGTAAGAGTGGCCAGCCATTCAAGGAGTTAATGCAGAAGTTTTTCCACAACGTTTTCATGTTCTCGATGAATGATGAGGTGGTGCATACCGGCTTTCAACCCATGGCCCACTACCTTTTCGCGCTGTGTTGCACGCCCCGCTCCCCAATATTGTGAAAATCATTGGCGCTCCAATCTCCGCCCAAGTTTCCTGCCACGTGTGCGGACGCCCCGCTCTCGTTGACTTGCTCGCGTACGCCGAGGTCACCCGGGTGACCTCAGACTGCAAACCGTGGCCCAAGGGCGGGCGGCTGGCGGTTTGCCAGGAATGTGGCTTGGTGCAAGTCCCAGCCACCGCGGGCTGGCGGATGGAAATCGCCCAAATTTACCGCGATTACACCATTTATTATCAAGGCGACGGCGCGGAACAAGCGGTGTTTGACTCCGCCACGGGACAGTCTTTCCCGCGTTCCACCCAAATTTCCCGCTGTTTGCGTAAAGTTTGGCCTGGGCCCACCTCCGGCAAGATGCTTGATGTCGGTTGTGGCAATGGTTCATTTCTGCGGCGTTTTCACGAACAGTTTCCCAACTGGCAATTGGCGGGAAGCGAATGGGATGACAAATACCGGGCCCAAGTCGAAAGGCTCCCGAAGGTGGAAAAACACTATGTTGGACGCCTGAGCGACATCCCAGGTGGTTTCCAGCTCATCTCGCTCATCCACGTCCTCGAACACATTGAAAATCCTGCGGGGTTTCTGGCCGAGGCGCAAAGCCATCTTGCGGATGAGGGACTGCTCTTCATCGAAGTCCCGCACTTCGTGGATAATCCTTTTGAATTGCTCATCGCTGATCATGCGACGCATTTCACCCTTGAATCCCTTTGCCGCCTGGTCGAATCCGCCGGCTTTGAGCTATTGATGCTTCACAATGAATGGGTACCCAAGGAAATTTCGTTGCTTGCCCGAAAGAAGAATCGGCCAAGCCCGCTGCGCGCTTCCCCCCATCCCTACGAGGACTTGGCCGCTGCGCAGCATGCCGTGGAATGGCTCGCAAACATCCATAAGCAGGCCATGGCGCTATCAACCCAAACACCTTGCCTTGGCCTGTTTGGCACTTCCATTGCTGGAACCTGGCTGGGCGGCGGTCTTGCGAATGAAATCGCTTTCTTCGTGGATGAGGACGTCAATCGAACCGGAAAAACCCATCTTGGCAAACCCATTTTAAGCCCAGCGTCGGTTCCTCAGGATAGTGATGTGTTTGTCGGATTGGCCCCTAAGATATCGTCCGTCATCGCTCGGCGTTTGACGCGCCCCGGCGTGCGTTATCATCCAGTCGTTGCGATCGCTTGAGGTAACGGATTGGGCTCGCGATCCCGCATCATGCATAATCCCCTCACGCTTTCGGTGGTGGTCGCTAATTATAATCACGGAACCTTTCTTCGACGTTCATTACCTGCGCTCTTGACCCAAACCCGCCTGGCGGACGAGTGGATTATCATTGACGACGCCTCAACCGACGACAGCCGCGAAATCATCGCGGATTTCGCCAGCGGCCAACCGCACATCACCATCGTTCATCATGAACAAAATCGCGGCGTCATCTTCTCCATCAACGAGGGCATGCGTCTGGCACGCGGGGATTACGTTTATTTTGCGGCGGCAGACGATGTCGCATTGCCGACGTTGTTCGAGCGTCTGATGGACGCCTTGGTTGAGTATCCTGGAGCGGGTTTGGCCCTGGCGGATTTTTTCCTGTTTAGCGGCGAACGCGGTCCGATCCGTCGTCAGCATGTCAGCCTGGCCACTTCGCTGGCGTTCCTTGACGGCCAAGATTTCGCCCACTTGCTACTTTCCGGCTTGCCGTTTCATTACCCCCCGTGCGCCGCCATTGTGCACCGCGAAACATTGCTGGCACTGAGCGGCTACGATGCCAAGGCCGGCTGGTTGGCAGATTGGTGGTTCAATCTGCAAGTTGGTCAGAGGCGGGGTGTTTGTTTTGTGCCGGAAGCTTTGGCGGGATTTTATTGCAATGTCGACAGCTTCAGCGGCGCGGGCACGAAAAAAGCGCCGCCCACCGCCGAGCTATGGTCGCTGGCTTGCGACGGCAAAAACAACGAGGCGGAAAGACTTTGGTTTGCCTCGATGGCCGCCCTGCCGTCGAAAGTCCGCCATCACATGTGGCGGCAAGTTTTTCTCCATCCGTCCAGCTGGGCTTGGGGTGTTCGACATTGGTGGCTGAGGGAGGGGTGGCCGGGTCTCCGACCGTGGCTCTGGCCGGTTGCGCAGACTGCCCAGCGGGTATGTCCAGCGTCGTTTTACCCGACGGCATTACGGGCATTCGGGGCAACGATTGCAGGAAATGTCCACATTGCCCGCGGCGTCACAGTTGACCGTCCATGGCGGCTGCGGCTCGACGCGGGAGCAGTGCTTGAAACCGGTGTAAAAATTTGCGCGCGTTTCTCGGTCTTCATCGGGGCGCGCGCCGTCATTGGAAAAAACTGTGTTATTGATTCCTCGGCTCTCGACGAAGGCCACATGGACACCGACGCAATTATAATCGGCCCCAGCGCGCGCATCGGCGAAAATTCCCGGTTGTACGCCGGCGCGACGGTCGCCGCAGATGCTATCATCGCTGCCCATGCTGTTTTGCGCAGTGACAATTCACCCGAACCCACGCGCACCGAGCTTAAAAATATTTTGCAGCGGTAAACTTCTTGCGGGGATTACCGATCCCTCACCCCCCAGTTCGCGGTAGGTGCAGGAGCATGGTTGCCGCGGAAGGCTGTCCCACTAATCACCCGAATGGGGCTCAATTATACAATGCTGGCTGCGGATGGACTACACGCATGTCTTTCTGCATTTGACCCACAGTGACTAAACTTCTGATAGATGTCAGCCATACGGCGCATTGCCCAGCCCTTACTGGGGTGCAGCGAGTCTGCCGCGAACTCTTGCGCAACCTTGACACCGACGGCGAAGCGCCCCAAGCCATCATCCATGACCGTTTCGCGAAACGCTGGCGGCTGCCCGATGGGCGCGAGCGCGCCATGCTGGAACCAAAAATATTCGGCCATCGCGGGAACCAGCGCTGGTCGTTTTGGCAGCGCGGGCGCGGACGCCTGGGATTGATTCGTGAGTTGGATTGGTCGGCTTGGCGAGGCGCGTGTTTGTTCGCTCCGGAAATTTTCAGCGCGGAAAATTTTCGCGCCTTTGGCGCGTTACGTGCACATATCGGCGGCGCCGCGGGCGCAATTTTCTACGATGCCGTCGGCTTGCGCCTGCCAAACCTTTCTCCAGCAAAAACTGTCGCAAGGTTTCCCGGATATTTGCGCGAACTGGCGGCCTTCGACGGGGTGGCGGCCATTTCCGAAGCTTCGCGCACCGAGTTGCTGGCATACTGGGAGCACATCGACCTGCGTTCGCCGCCACCTGTGGTGACCATCCCCTTGGGAGTGGAATCTCCAGCGACGTCCACACCGCTACCTGCAACCGATTCGGTACGCGGCCCGCTGATTTTGTCCGTTGGCACGCTTGAGGGGAGGAAAAACCAGATCGCCCTCTTGGAGGCCGCAGAAGCGCTTTGGCGCGAAGGCGCGCACTTCCGGCTTGCTCTTGCAGGGCTGCGCCAGTTGGAAACAGGCGGCTTAGCCGTAGAAAGAGCCGCTCAACTCATAGCCGCAGGCCGTCCGCTGGAGATGTCTGGCACAGTCAGCGAATCACATTTGCAGAAACTTTACGCCGCCTGCCGCTTCACCGTTTATCCCTCCGTTTACGAAGGCTTCGGCCTGCCCGTGGCGGAAAGTTTGCTGCGCCACCGTCCCTGCATTTGCGGTCCCGGCGGTGCCCTCGCCGAGGTCGCTCGCGATGGCGGGTGTTTGCTTGTCTCGGAACCAACCTCAAAAAACCTGGCCCAAGCCATGCGCACACTGCTCAATGACGATGCGGCTTATCACCGCCTTGCCAGGGAAGCCACACAACGGCGTTTCCCGTCTTGGGCAGATTATGCCAAGCAAGTTTCGGCATGGTTGGCCAGCTTGCGACCGGCGCGTGCTTTGTCTTGAAAAAAATCGAATTGTTCTCAAAAAAATATCGCGGCTCCGGCCGCGATTTTTTTTGCGCACCTTCGCATGCTGCAGGCTTGCGGAAAGCCGTGGTGGATGTTACCGTGTGTGTTTGGGGAAAACTCCTTACAATGTTGTCGTCATTGGCGGTGGCCTCGTCGGTCTGGGCACTGCCTGGCAGTTGTTGCGCAACCGACCGGGATTGAAACTTGCTTTGCTGGAAAAGGAATCCGGCTGGGGGCGGCACCAAAGCGGGCACAATAGCGGAGTACTTCACGCCGGTCTTTATTACAAACCCGG
>DATHOB010000119.1:0-2353 GCA_035485355.1 Opitutales bacterium
GGTGTTCATTACCACTAGCTTTCCCACCCGCTGTGCTTCACGCTCGGCCACCGCCAATCCAATCGGCCCACCCCAATCATGCACGATGAAATGCAGTTTTTTTTGTGGCAAAGTGGCAACGAGTTTCGCCAGATTTTCGACATGATCCGCCAAGCGGTAGGGAAAATTTTGCGGTTTGTCTGAAAGACCGCAGCCAAGATGGTCGATGGCGAGGACGCGAAATTTCGGCGCCAGTGCTTTGATGACGTCGCGATAAAGGAATGACCAACTGGGATTGCCGTGGACGCAAATCACCGCCGTGTCCGCATCGCGCGGGCCTTCATCCACGTAGTGTAAGCGGCCCGTAGGCGTACCAAGCCAATGCGGCGCAAAGTGGTAAAGCGCGCGCACGTCCTCCGGCAATTCGGGTATCGTGGTCATTTTAGTGGATAATCACCATTGCAGCGCCATCATCTGGCAGCTCAGTCCACTGCCAATTCCCAAAAGCGCGATTTTGGCTCCGGTTCGGATGCGGCCTTCTTCTACGGCGCGGGCAAGCGTGATGGGCAGCGACACCGAGCCAATGTTGCCGAGCCAGGAGAAGGTGGAAAAATCCTTGGCATCGTCGAGACCAAGACGCTCGAACAAACGCCTCTGGTGCGCCTTGCCCACTTGGTGGCAAATCACCGTGTCGGGCGTTTTTTCATCCCAACCGGTTTCGGCTTTGAATCGCACCCAGCAACGCGCGGCAACCTCAACTCCGGCTTCGAGCAAGCCCTCGCTGTCCGTTTGCATTTCCAGGCCGCCGCCCGCGGTGTCGCCTTCGCACAGATTGCTCGCGAATGTATCCGTCTCCACTACGCTAGCCAGCAGGCGCGGAGCATTCGGCGGAGCCAAATCTTTATGTGTTACCAGCGCCGAAACCGCACCCGCACCGATGGTGAGATTGGCGAAGTAGGATTTAATCTGCTGGCGGTCAAGCGTGCCGTCATTCAAACGTGCGATAGTCCGCTCGACGAGCGGTCGGCCATTTTCCCCCGAGACCAGTAGCGCGCGGCGCACCTGGCCGCCGTCAATCATGGCCGCCGCGACCGCGATTCCGTTGACAAAGCCCAGGCACGCATTGGATAAATCGAAAATTTGTGTGTGCGGGCCGAGGCCAATCAATTGATGCGCATAAGCCGCCGTGGCCGGTTCGAGCCGGTCCCGGCACACCGCGCAATGCGCGAGCAAATCAATTTCGCGAGGATCGATTTTTACCTGCTCGAGCAATTTTTTACCCGCGTCCGCGGAAGCGCGCGACGGCGAATAATTTCCCGGCCAGAACCGCCGTTCGCGAATGCCCGTCATCAATTCCAGCCGGCCTTCCGGCAGGCGCAGGCGTTGATACAGCGGCGCGAGCTTCGCCTCCAGCGCGGCGGAGGTCCACGTCTCCGGCGGCAGCGCATACGCCAGCGCGGCAATGGCGGCCGAGGTGAATTTCATGACTTTTGTCCGGAATTGGCCCCGTCCACGCGCGTGGCGGCATGGACGACCTCGCGGTCGAAATAATTCCCATCCAGACCGGCGTTGACGACAATTCCCTGCGCGTTAATGCCGCTGGAGCGCGGACTGAGCAAATAAACCGCGGCATCGGCCACTTCGCGGGTTTCCAGGGCGCGTTTGCGATAGGTAAGTTTTTCCGCGAATAAATAATGTTCCAGATAACCGGGAATGCCGGCCGATGCGCTGGTCTTGAGCGGGCCGGAGTTGACGGTGTTAAAGCGGACTTCAGTGTCGGCGCTGAAAGATTTGGCGAGCAAACGCACGGACGATTCCAACGCGGCCTTGATGGGCGCCATGTAGCCGTAATTTTCCACCGTGACTTGCGAGGAAATGCCGAGGGCCACCACGGAAGCGTCGCGCCGGAACAGCGGCTTGAAGGCATTCGCCAGCTCAACGAGCGAGAAACAGGAAATCGCGCAGGCTTGCATGAAATCCTTGCGCGGCGATTCGTGAAAGGGCTTCACCCCTTGGGAAAAATTCGCCCACGCGATGGAATGCAGCAAGCCGTCAAACGGGCCGTGCGGCGCGGCGGCGGCGGCCAGCGCGGGGATTTGCGCCTCGTCCTCGACATCGCAAATCAGCGCCGTTTTCCCCGCCAGCAGCTTCGCCAGCGATTCCTTCCGCGCCGCCGAACGCACACTGTAAACCACCTTCGCGCCCTCGGCTTCGAGCGTCTGCGCGACATTCCACGCCACGCTTTTCTTGTTGGCCACGCCCGTGACCAAATAAGTGCGCCCGGCTATGTTGAGGAAGGACATGAGGAGATGATTTTTAGACAGAATTGACAGAATTAACCAAATTATTTTTAGAAAGCCGCCATATTCTTAAT
>DATHOB010000120.1:0-2261 GCA_035485355.1 Opitutales bacterium
GCTCGTTTCCGGAGCAGGCGTGCGCGCGGCGATTGAGCAATGTCTGGCGGCATGGCCGGATTTGGCCCCGCATATCACCTTGCTCGATGTGGCTGAGGGCGCGGCGGGGAGCATGGTGTTGATGAGTTCGGGCACGATGTCACTCGCGTGCGCGCTGGCGGGCATTCCCGGCGCGATTGTCTATCGGGCCAATCCTATCACTTATTTCGTGGGCCGCCGCGTGGTCAAGATTCCCTACCTGGGCATTGCGAATTATTTGCTCGGGGAACCGGCGTGGCCAGAATTCATCCAGGACACCGCGCGACCGGAAGCATTGGCCCAGCGATTGCGCGAATGCGAAGCCCCTGCAGCGCGCTTGCAGGCCGCCGCCAATGCGGACAAATTGCATAAACTTTTGGGCGCGGCCGCTCCCGATGCCGCCGCGCGGTGGCTGGAGGCAAAATTATTTAACCGCTAAGGAGTGAAGGAGGCAAAGGTTTCATCCACGAATGGACACGAACAAGAAAAGTGAGACTTAATTCCATTCGTGTCCATTCGTGGATGAAATTTGTTTTTTGCAATCAGCGCACCTTTGCGGTACATTTATCGAGCCATGTATAAGAGAAAATCCTGGCGGGAAAAGCTGGCCGACAGCAAGGGGCTGCCAAAGGTAAGCCGCATCGAAGGCAAAATGAGCACCCGTTGGGGCAAGGGCACCATGGTCGTCCCCGCGCCGCTGGAAGTGGACGCAATCATGCGCGCGGTGCCCAAGGGAAAGTTGACGACCTTGGACCAAGTCCGCGCGGCGCTAGCCAAAAAGCACAAAGTCAACGTCTGCTGCCCGCTCACCACCGGGATTTTTTCCTGGATTGCGGCGCACGCCGCGGATGAAGCGCAACAGGCGGGCGAGAAAAACATCACCCCCTACTGGCGCACGCTCAAGGCCGGTGGCGAATTGAATCCAAAATTTCCCGGCGGCATTCCCGCGCTGAAAAAACTCCTGACCGCCGAAGGCCACCACGTCGCCCAACGGGGAAAGAAGTTTTTTGTGGAAAATATGAACGCGGCATAATGGCGGCGCGAATTCGGCACTCGCCTACCGTCCCTTCGCAAACGCCTCGGCAAAATAGGTCAAAATAATATCGGCACCCGCGCGGCGGATGGCGAGGAGCGATTCGTCCCGCGCAGCTTGCAAGTCGAGCCAGCCGCGCTCGCTGGCAGCGCAAATCTGCGCGTATTCACCGGAAACTTGATAGGCTGCGATAGGCAGCATGGATTGCGCGCGCAAGTCGGCAATGATGTCGAGATACAGCAATGCAGGTTTGACCATGAGAATATCTGCGCCTTCGGCTTCGTCGAGTGCGGCTTCGCGTAGGGCCTCGCGGCGGTTGGCGGGGTCCATCTGGTAAGTGGCCTTGCTGATGGGGGCGACGCTTGCGGCGCGCTTGCTGCCCACGGCGTCGCGGAACGGGCCGTAATAGGCCGAGGCGTATTTCGCCGAATAAGCCATGATGCCGGTTGTCTCATGCCCCGCGGAGTCAAGCGCGCGGCGGATGACACCCACGCGACCGTCCATCATGTCCGACGGGGCGACGAAATCCACTCCCGCGCGGGCGTGGAACACGGCCATCTCGGCGAGAATCGCCACAGTGCGGTCGTTGTCGACATCGTCACCGCGTTTGGTCAGCACGCCGTCGTGGCCGTGGGGGGTGTAGGGGTCGAGGGCGATGTCGGCAAAAATCGGGAATTGCGGCGCGGCAGACTTCGCCTCGTGCACCGCGCGCAAAACGAGCGAATGGGAATTGAGCGCCTCGCGGGCGGTGTCGTCCTTGTGTTTGGCATCCACCTTCGGAAAAAGCGCAATACCGCCAATGCCCAACTTGACCAGCTCTCGGCAATGTGCGCTGAGGCGCGAGACGGGAATGCGCGCTATGCCGGGCAGCGAGGGAATGGGTTCCAATTCCTTGCCCTCATGCACGAACACCGGCTGAATCAATTGCGCAGGGTCGAGGCGTGTTTCACGCACGAGCGCGCGGATGGCCGCGGTGCGGCGCAGGCGGCGCGGGCGCTGGGGCAAAACAAGACGTGCAGACGCAGTTGGAGCGGCCTTGGGCATGGGAACCGGGGATTCTGCCAAAATACCCCTGCCAGAGAAAGCGTGAAATATGCGCTTTTTTCTTGTTCCCCCAGCATCACTCATCCTTCATCCTTCGTTTCCGTGCCACTTCGCCTTCACAATACCCTGACGCGTTCCATCGAACCCGTCGCGCCCGCCGCGCCCG
>DATHOB010000121.1:0-4999 GCA_035485355.1 Opitutales bacterium
CAACGCACCGATTTGCGGAAAGCCATTCAAAAAGCCAACGCGGTGAATTGATGCCAATGCTGGATGATTCGTTCTTGTGCTTGGGATTTTTATTTTTACCATGATAGCCAGTAACCCCGCCCCTTAAGGATTTACCATGAAAATCACGGCCAAAGTTGTTTTTGTGGGAGTGTTCATGCTGTCGGCAGTCGCCGCCATCATTTATCAACATCAGGAAATCGTCCGCCTCCAAAGTCAGGCTCCGGCCACCCGGTTGACCAAGGTTGCCGCTGCTTCCATCACTCATGCCGCGGGCCCGGTGGCGGGGGAGCGTTTGACTGCTTTGTCCAAGTTGCTCAATCAAACCTCCTCGAGCCCTTCGGAAAAGCTCCGCCAAATGGCGGATTTCATTGGCGGGCTGAAACCGGGGGAAATTCCTGCCGTGCTGGAGGCAATGAAAAAAATGCCCAACACGAAAATGAGCACTTTGATGAAAAGTTTGCTCGTTTCCAGTTGGGCGGAAAGCGACCCCGTCGCGGCCGTCACCTGGGCGAAGGATTTGGTCAATGATCCCAATCGCAGCGGGTATCTCGTCTCCGCCTTTGAAGCCTGGTCGTCCAAAGATATCAACGCCGCGTTTGCCGCGGTCAATTCGATCAATGACGCCAAGTCGCGCACGGCGATTGAAACCAGCCTGTTGTCCACGCTCGCCACCACCGACCCGCAAGGTGCTCTCGACGCCATGCTCAAGCTCCCCTTGGGCCAGCGTACTCCAGCGGAATACAGTGCGGTATTTAACAGTTGGGCGGCCACCGACCCGCAGGGCGCCTCCGCAGCCGCTTTGAAACTTCCGCCCAGCCAGGCCCGCGACGAGGCAATCGCGAGCATCGCCGGCACTTGGAGCCAGCAAGACCCGCAAGCAGCGCTCGCGTGGGCGGCAACTTTACCGCCCAGCGCCGCCCGCACCAACGCCCTCGGCGAGACCCTCGCGGCCCTCGTCACCAACGACCCCGCCGCCGCCACTGATTACCTCGCGAATTTCCCCAAAGGCTCCACGCTTAATGGTCTCGTTGCCAATCTCGCCACCAATTGGGCGCAGTCGGATCCGGCGGTAGCGCTCGCGTGGATTGGCAATGTCGCCACTGGCCAGACTTATGACCGCGCCGCCGCAGGCATACTCGCCCAAGTGGGCCAGACGGATCCGGCGGCTGCGGTTGCGATGCTCGCCAATATCACAACCACAACATTACGTAACATCGCACTACCGCAATTAGCCTCTGTCTGGGCGCAGACCGATGCCCAAGCCGCGCTCGACTGGGCACAATCGCTCCCTGCTACGGATTCCGGTCGCGCCGCCGCCATTCAAGGTGCGCTTGGCACTTGGGCGCAGACCGACCCCGTTAGCGCCGCCGCCTACGCGTCCAACAACCCGAAAGATCCCAATTTGCGCGCCATTACCGACCAAGTGGCACAAAGCTGGGCCTCCGCCGACCCACTCGCGGCCCTGGCCTGGACGGAGACGCTGCCCGGCAAGGGCTTCGACACCGGCGCGCATGACAGCGCGGCCCGCACCGCATTGACCGCTTTGGCGGGCATTGATCCCCAAACCGCGTGGAATGACGCTCAGCAGGAAAACTGGCTGCAGCAAAGCTCCAGCCCATCCGATCCCACAACCGGCATCATGAACAAGACGCTCGGCAATATCGCCATTGCCTGGAGCGTGCAGGATCCCGCCACGGCGATGAATGAATTACAAAGTCTGCCCAACGGCACTATTGCGCGCAACGCTACTTCAACCGTGATGGGCAATTGGGTCCAACAGGATCCCGAGGCCGCCTCGCAATATGTGGATGCGATGCCGGCGGGTGTCATGCGTGACACGGCCATCTCGCAAATGGTGTCTGTTGAAGGGGCCAACGACCCCGCCACGGCTTTCCAGTGGGCCTCGACCATGCAAACGATGAAACTATCCTCGATGAACACGGTCGTTACACAATGGGCCAAAAGCGACCCCGCCTCCGCCGTGGCGGCCATTCAATCGGCGGACATCTCCGCGGCACAGCGCAATACGCTGCTCAACGCAGTGGTTTCCAACAACAAAAGTTGGGTGACGAAAAACATGCCCGAGCTCCTTCCGCAACCTTAATCCGCGCCGGCGCAATAGCGGGGTGGGGGCCAACGTATTTCTGCTCGCGTGCGCGCATGACGGCGCTTAAGTTGCGCGCTGACCGCATGCCTTCCGCCAAGCCTTCCAAAACCGTCCGGAAAAAACGCCTCGTGCTCCTTGGCGCGACCGGCTCCATCGGCGACAGCACCTTGCAAGTCGTCCGCAAACATCCGGACAAATTGGAAATCGTCGCCATTGCCGCGCACAAAAATTGCGCCAAGCTCGACGCCATCGCCCGCGAGTTTAACATCCGCCATGTCGGCGTCTTCGACGAAGCCGCGGCAAAATCCGCCAAAAAAGAAAATTTATTCCAAGGCCGTACGGTTCACGTTGGCCCGGCCGGTCTCGAAGAGCTCGCCTGCCTCCCCACGGGCGACATGGTGGTCGCCGCCGTCGTCGGCACGCTTGCGCTCAAGCCCACGCTCGCCGCCATCAAGGCAGGCAAGGACATCGCCCTCGCGAACAAGGAAATCCTGGTGCTCGCGGGCCAATTTGTCATGGCGGCGGCGAAAAAACACGGCGTCACCATCGTGCCGCTCGACAGCGAGCACAACGCCATTTTCCAATGTCTCGACGGCGAACGCCCGCAGGATGTCGCCAAACTGTTGCTCACCGCTTCCGGCGGCCCCTTTCGCGATTTTACCCGTGAGCAAATGTCGGCCATCACTCCTGCGGCCGCGCTCAAGCACCCGAATTGGGACATGGGCCCGAAGGTCACGATTGATTCCTCCACAATGGCGAACAAGGGTCTCGAAGTCATCGAGGCCCACTGGCTCTTTGGCCTGCCCGCGGAGCGTATTCAAGTCGTCGTCCACCCGCAAAGCATTGTGCACTCCATGGTGCAATTTGTGGACGGCTCCATCATCGCGCAATTATGCCCGCCGTCGATGACCTTTCCCATCCAGCACAGTCTGCTGTATCCCGGCCGGGCCGAAGGCGTTGTGCCCACCCTCGATTTTACCCAAAGATTCTCCCTCGATTTTCGCCCGCCCAATCTTGACCTGTTTCCCTGCCTGCGGCTGGCCTTTGCCGCGCTCCGGGCGGAAGGTGCGGCTCCCGCTGCCTTCAATGCCGCCAACGAAATCGCCGTCGCCGCCTTCATTGCCCGCCGCATCAGCTATCTCGACATTCCCCGCGTCATCGAAGCCACGCTCGATTCGCTCCCCAAGTCTCGCCCGCGCAATCTGGACGATATTCTGGCCGCGGACACGGCCGCCCGCCAGCGCGCCGCCGCCATGGTCAAAAAACTAGAAAAACGCGCAAAATAATTTTGTGCATCGGAAGCTGTTTTGAGCGGTTTGTAGTTTGTTATCCTGTGCGCCGGTTTGCCCCCGTTGGAAAACAACCTTGTTCGGTCATTGCCTCCAGTGGCGGTTATCTTGTGTATCCCGGTCACTTCCCCTCCTTTACTGCCAACTCAATTCGCCATGAAAACCCTATCCTCCGGTTCCCTCCTCACCCGTGCAACCATTTTGGCTGGCGCGGCAGTCATGCTGGCTTTGCCCGCCCAAGTCATCGCTTGCGGTGGTTTTTTTGCTGCTGCCGGGCGCATCATCACCCAGCCGGGCGAAACCGTCTTCCTCGACTACGATTCCGCCACGAAGACGGAGAGCTTTGTTGTCCAGGCCAAGTTCACGGGTGACGCAGCGGATTTTGGCATGTTGCTGCCCGTCCCCAGCAAACCCACGCTCAATGAAATGCCCAAGGAATTTTTCTCCGAACTATCCGTCTTCACGCAATTGGAACCGCTGAACCGGAACAAATACCTGGCGGGGGCGCCTCGCGGCGGCTTTGGCGGCGGGGCGGCGGGGGGGACGGGGGGCGGCCGCGGTGGCGCGGGCGGCGCGGCGCCGGCCACCACGGTGGAAGTGCTTGAAACCGGCGTCGTTGGCACGCTCGAATATAAAACCATCGCCGCCGAAAAGCCGGACGACCTCTACCAATGGCTCAAGGACAATAATTATTCCTATTCCGGCGATGAGGACACTCTGAAATATTACATCGATAAAAAATGGGTCTTCGTCGCCATGAAAATCGACAGCAAACAAGTGACCGCCGGGCCCGACGGTAAATTCTCCGGTCAAATCACCCCGACGCGGTTCACCTTTGCCAGCGACAAAGCCGTCTACCCCATGCACATGTCCCAGATGAGCACCGACATGACCCGCGAAAACGGCATGGATAAGACCGACGTCCTTTTCTACATCCAATCCGACCACAAGATGGACTTAGGCGGAAATTTTTCCTACGAATACACTTTTGTTCCGATGTGGACCGCCTCGTTCGCTCAAGAACGCGGCTCCATGGTCACCGATGAGGAATTCTCCTGGAACAAGGTCGCCACCCCCATCTCGAGCAAATATAACACGACCGCAGTCAACATCCGCAACGGCAAGCATTCGCCGGCTGTCCTTATGTTTGCCAAAAAAATGACGGCTCCCGACACGGCCATGCTCAACGGTTCCGCGCCTTTCGACATGAACCGCCGCGCCACGCCCGACCAGGTGGAGAAGCTCAAACAGCTCGACGGCACGCTGCAAACCGGCAAATACCTCACCAAAATCCGTAAAATATTCTCCGAGGACGAATTGAACGACGACCTCGTGTTTGTCCCCGCCGCGGTAAGCAACACGCCGGATGACATGGAATATTACGAAACCCTTCCCACCACTGCCGCCACGCAGCAGGAGTTCACGGTCGCCGCGCCGCCCACCATGAGCGCCATTCAGCGCAACGTGCAGACCGCCATTTCCAATTTAAATGGCGCGGCTGTTGCCGGCCGCGGGGGTTTTGTTGAAAAAGCCCGCGCCGATTTGGAAGTGCTCAACAAAGACCTCGGCGACGGCCTGACCC
>DATHOB010000122.1:0-9875 GCA_035485355.1 Opitutales bacterium
GGTTTCGGTACGCTCGATGCGTTTACCAATGACGGCCTGCAATTGCCAATTCACGCGCCGGGACCGAATCTCGCGTTGAAAAAGTTGTCCGCAGACGATTTTGTAGAGATATGGAACCGCATCGCCCCTTGAGGTTGATCCAGCCACGTAGGCGTAAAGCGCCACGCGCACAGTGGTTGGCGGGGCCGGGGGCAAAGGGATTTGCCGAGGCATTGGCGGAGGCATTGGCACGATTGAAGAAGAAATCAGTTCGAGCACCGATGGTGATGGCACATACGAATCACGCTCAATACCTGGCCGGAATTTTGGCCGCACTCGCCAGCAACCGACCTGTGGTGTTAGCGAATCCGCACTGGGGAGAAAGCGAATGCGCGCAAGCGGCTGCACAGATCCAACCCGGGGTTTGGGTGGGAAAAAAAAGCGCACACTGGCCAAAAATTAATGTCCCCGAGTTTGCGGCGAAAATTTGGTCTGGGTGCGTTTTCATACCGACGGGTGGAACGGGTGGGCGAGTACGCTGGGCAATCCACACCTGGACGACGCTGGCAGCAGCGGCGCACGCACTAGCTGGTTTTTTGGATGCGGAGGGATGCACGCACGTCAGCACTTTGCCACCTTGGCATGTCAGTGGCTTGATGCCAGCAGTGCGCGCGCTGGAGACCAAGGGAACGCTTTGGTTGGAAGATTGGAAAAGCCTTGAAGGCGGACGACCGCCAGGGACGCCACCGGAGAACGCCATCATCTCGCTCGTGCCGACACAATTGGCGCGACTGCTCAAACGCAAAGCGGTGGTGGCGTGGTTGAGGAACTCCCGCGCGATTTTGCTCGGTGGCGCGGCAGCGCAATCCGCGTTGTTGGAACGCGCGCGCGCGTTGCGACTGCCCATTGCGCTGGTATATGGAATGACGGAGACAGCGGCCGTGGTTGCGGCGCAAAAGCCGGCGGACTTTCTGGCGGGCGACGCACCAGTGCTGACTCCATTGCCCCATGCGAAAATATGGGTGGGCGATGAAGCCAGCCACGCATTGCCGAATGGGAAATCCGGGCGCATCTGGATTGAAGCAGCGTCGCTCTTCCAAGGGTATTTTCCCGTGCGGCGCAAGCTGGGATCTTTCGGCACGGAGGACATCGGCAAAATGGATAAACGGGGAAGACTATCTGTGGTGGGGAGAAAAGATCGGGTGATCAATACGGGAGGGGAGAAGGTGGATCCTGCAGAGGTCGAAAGGCAAATTCAGGCGATTGGCGGGGTGGATGAGGTGCGCGTGGTTGGCTTGCCGGATAAGGAATGGGGCGAGCGAGTGGTGGCGATTTATTCGGGGAAAAAACGGAATGAAACGGAATGGCGGGAGGCTTTGAAGGGGAAGATTGCCCCACATGCGTTGCCCAAAGTTTGGCAGCACACGCAGCAATTTTCCAAAACCACGGGCAAGGCGATTTAAATCTTTCCGCTTTTGCGCCAGCGATAAAGGGTGGTCGGGTGCACACCGGCCTGGGCGGCGACCCACGTGAGATCTTCGGAGTTTTCCAGCAACAATTTTTTCGCCAACGCTACCCGACCGCGTCGGCTGGGAGCAGGTGGGCCGAAGCCGGAATATGCAGGCGCAGGATAGGCTGTGCCAGGAGGCGGCATCGATGCTGGCGTCGGCATAGAAGCAACCAGGCCACCGGCATAAACCGCGGGCGCGACCGCGGCGGCGGCGGCGCGGGCATCGCGCGCGGGCGGAACTTCCCACCACGCGGCGCGCATGACCGGGCCATCATAATGGAACGCGAGGCGCTCGATGGCCTGCTTCAACTCGCGGACATTGCCCGGCCAGTCATATTGTTGAAAGCGGTGGATTAATTCCGGTTCGAGCATTTCAAAATTTTTGCCCACGCGCACGGCCGCCTGCCGCAAAAATGCACGGGCGAGATCGGGAATATCCTCCGGGCGCTGGCGCAACGGGGGCGCGTTGAGTATGACTTCGGAGAGGCGGTAAAATAAATCGAGCCGGAAGCGGCCAGACTCGGCATCGACACTCAAATCGCGATTGGAAGCGGAGATGACGCGGGCATGGGCGCGGTATTCCTTGGTGCTGCCGACGCGGCGGGCCATGCGCGTTTCCAAAAAGCGCAGCAGTTTGGGCTGGAGCCCAAGCGGGAGTTCGCCGATTTCATCGAGGAAAAGCGTGCCGCTGGCGGCTTCTTCGACAAGGCCCGGCTTAGCGCGATCGGCACCGGTGTATGCGCCCTTTTCCGCGCCAAACAATTCGCTCTCGAGCAAATCGGCGGGGAGCGCGGCGCAATTGATGGCGACGAACGGACCTTTGGCGGCGGCAGCGTGAATCGCCTCGGCGAGGCGCTCCTTGCCCGTGCCGGATTCGCCGAGGATGAGCACGGTGGCGTCCGTCGGCCCGAGGCGTTGGACGGATTCGCGCAACGTTTTCATCGCGGAGGAGCGGCCGATTAATTTTTGTTCATCCACCTCGCCCTGGCCGCCGTAGAGCTGCCACCAGAGATTTTGCGCGTTGGCGGCGTTTTCGAGGGAGTCCGTCCAGCGGGCATCGTCGTCGGTTTGGGAGTCGAGGACGTCGTGCGCGCCGTCGCGCGCGGCGTTCATGATGGCGTTGGTGTCGAGTTCGTGGCCAAACACAATGTAGCGGCGGCTGGCGCGGGCGAGGCGGACGCGGTGTTCGTTCCACCCCGTGGCCTGGAGGAGCGCGTTGGGCACGAGGTAAACCAAGTCGGTGCTATCGCGCTCCAGGGACTGGATTTTCTCCGGCGATTGCATCTGCGTGCGGACGCCCAACGCCTGCAATTTGCGCAAGGCTTGGGGGTTCTTCTCAGTCGTGACGATGACGGCCCGCATTGCATATGCAAATATATGCTAAAATTGCGTAAAGGCGAGGGGAATTGAAGCAGGAGCAGAGGAGCAGAGGGGGCTGAATGGGGGGGGTAAATTGAGTAATGAAGAAATTTTTTTGGCACGATTGGGTGCGATTAGGCACGATTGTCCCTCGCAAGGCTGCTCGGGATGGTCTCAAATTTTCGAACCATTTCGCGCTGCCGCTTTCGAGGCACGCGAGCATGGAGCGGGGCCACATGATTTGGGTAATCATGTTTTAGTCAGCTTGTGATGGGTGGCTGGCCCACCTCACGAAGCCGCGTTTAACGTGAAGTATAAATGAATTGCCGATGCGGCGTGAGCAATCGGTTGGCTGCGTTGGGAAGATTGGTTGGGTTGGAAGGGTTGGAGCCCAACAGGCGCGTCCGGGATTATCTTCACGATACGTTTTTTCGATCCTTGATGGCCTGCAATTGCCGGACGGTAGTTTGGTCATGTTCCCGGTTCATGGCTTGTTTCGCGCGAATCAAGGTGTCGAGGTCGAGCACGCGGCAGTCTCCGAAGGGCAATACCACAATTACGCAGTGTTGGTTCACCTCATCAAAGTTTCCGACACCTTTGATTTCCCCGAGGCAATCCAGGGAGCCTAAGTCGGTCTTAAGATACAGATTTTTCAAGCTCACGCACAATTCGGGAGTCAAGGCCAGGGGCAAATCGGGCCTCATGCGGTGATGGGGATGCAAATCGGCGACGGCGGCCTGGATGCGCATGAGGTTCTCCGCATCGAAACGGCAGCAGACATCCAAGTCGCGGGTTACCAGCGTGCCGCCGTGTATAACCGCCGCAAAACCGCCGACCAGCACGAATTCCACATCGTGGGAATGCAGGCGCTGGAGCAAGTCATTCAGGTTTTGCATGAGGGCTTAATCTTCGCGTTTTGCAGCGTCTGGACAAGCTCGAACGCGCGTTGGTGTTCGACGAGGCGTTCCCACGGGCTCAGCCGCAGCGAATGTTCCAGCAGCGACATATCCACCCCGGCGGCCTCCGCCGCCCGCCAAGTGGAAGCGTCTTGGTCGGAATCCTTCCTGGGTTTTACTGAGTTTGATTGCGGCATGTTGTTCGACGTCAATCACAAGAACCAGAAGCAGGTTGGGCAAGTTAAATTTCGCCGCTTTTGGTTTTTGATGAGATGCTATAATGCATCGGTATCACTATAAGTATAACGCGGAGGCTTGCGCTCGCTTTTTACACGGGCAAGGATTTCTTCGCGGCGGTCTATGGCCCAGACCTCTTGGGGCCATTGAGCCCAATCTTGAGGTGGTGCAAACGAAATGAGACGGCGTGGCCCTTTTCCGCTCAACCTTCTGTGACTGCCGAGTCCGATTTCCCGCACACACCCTGATGGAATTCACCATACCGCAAAGAATCGCCGTAGAGGAACTCCACGCGCCAGCCACGCGCTCGATCCCTTTTTCCCAAAATTTTCGTTCTGATGAAAAAGGGGGCGATCAAAACCGACAAGGCCAGCAAGGCGTAAACAAGCAAGCTAACCCCACCCATCAAGAGCAGCAGGGTGACAAAACATGCCAGCCACATGATCAGGACAGCCTATTGCCGTATTTTACGCTGCTTTTTGGATAAACGGGGCATGAAACAAGGATTGCCCGAAATCACGCATCCCAACAAGTGCGTTTTAATACGACTTCCCCAACACGACCGGGCGTGAGTTCAGTTGGCGAGATTATTTCAGATTTCGAGCCAGGCGCGCAAGCGCTCGTTAAGCTTTTGTTAATCAGCCACAGTCAACTGGCCAACTGATTTGATCACCAGCCGGGCTTCGACCGTGGCGATTTGCGCTTTGATACCGCAGGCGACGTTGAGTCCGGCGGCTTGCCAGTTCAACAAGGGGAAATCGGTGTTGGCCAGTTGCGAGGTTACCGGCACTAAAAACAAATCGACACCTTGGTGACCAACCACCACCGCCGGACGAACCTTGCGGCTGGTCAAATCGGTGAAGGGAATGGGCAGCAGGACAACCTCATTTTTTGAGAAGCGCATCGAAGGCGGCGTCATCCGGGTTGTCCCAGGTGCGCATAAGCGATTCTTCCGACAATTTCAACCAACCGGCGCGAGTGGCGTCGGCCACGTCGTTCGAGTCAATCGTGACGCGCACCGGCGTTTTTTCCGCCAACGGCAAACGCTGCGGCAGGATCAACCGGCCGTTTTCGTAAATTGCCTGTAACGTCGTAGTCATGGAACTATCGTAAGATAATTTAATGAGAGGTTAAGCACAAGTTCAAAGCACTTGGCGCAGAGGCGCCAATCAATACGACTTCCCCAATACCACTCTCCGCGCACTCGGTTTGCCGGTGAAGGGGCAGGTGCCGGGTTCGGGGGCGAGGTCGCCGGTGGTGTCGAGGGGAACGCAGCGGATGGTGACTTTTAAATCTTTGGCGAGTTGGTCTTCGACGGATGGGTCGCCGCTCCAGTGGGCGAGGGCGAAGCCGCCGTGGATTTCCGGCTTATCGGCGTTTTGCGGCGTGAAGTAGGCGTAGATGTCGTCCTTGGTGTCGAGGCGCTTGGTGTTTTCGTCGCGGAAGGCGCGGGCGCGCTTGAGCATGGATTTTTGCATGTCGGTCAAGATCGACGCGACGGTGGCGACGAATTCGGCACGGGGAGTGGAAGTGCGGTTTTTGGGACCCTTATCGCGGCGGCCCCAGAACACGCAGTCTTTATCCATATCTCGCGGGCCGACTTCAACGATGAGCGGAACGCCTTTCTTGACCCATTGCCAGACTTTGTCGCCGCCGCGCAGGTCGCGCGTGTCGAGTTCGACTTCGAGCGGCTGGTCGGCATAGCGCGTGGCGCGGAGTTCGGCGCGGAGTTTCTGGCAATATTCCAAAACCTTGGCGCGCGATTCCTCTTTGTGTAAAACGGGAAGAATGACGACATGGGTGGGCGCGAGCATGGGCGGGAGCATGAGGCCGTCGTCGTCGCCATGGGCCATGATGACGCCGCCGATGAGGCGCGTGGAAACGCCCCACGAAGTCGTCCAGGCAAATTCCTGTTTGCCCACTTGGTCGAGAAACTTGATGCCGGCGGCTTTGGAAAAATTCTGGCCGAGGAAGTGCGACGTGCCAGCTTGGAGCGCTTTGCGATCCTGCATCATGGCTTCGATGCAATAAGTATTGATGGCGCCGGGGAAACGTTCGCCCGCGGTTTTCTCGCCTTGAATAACTGGGAGGGCGAGGTGGTTCTCGGCAAAGTCGGCGTAAACGGCGAGCATCTTGCGCGTTTCCTCCATGGCCTCGGCTTCGGTGGCGTGGGCGGTGTGGCCCTCCTGCCAGAGAAATTCTGTAGTGCGTAAAAAGAGGCGCGTGCGCATTTCCCAGCGGACAACGTTGGCCCACTGGTTGATGAGGATGGGCAGGTCGCGGTAGCTTTCGACCCACTTGGCATACATTTCGCCGATGATGGTTTCGGAGGTCGGGCGGACGATGAGTGGTTCCTCCAACGGCGACGCCGGGACGAGCTTGCCATCCGGCCCGGCTTGCAGACGAGTGTGGGTGACCACGGCGCATTCCTTGGCGAAGCCTTCGACGTGCGCGGCTTCCTTTTCCAGAAAACTCATCGGAATGAAGAGCGGGAAATACGCGTTGACGTGGCCGGTTTCCTTAAAACGTTTGTCGAGCGCGCGCTGCATATTTTCCCACAGCGCGTAGCCCCAGGGCTTGATGACCATGCAACCGCGCACGGGGCTGGACTCCGCGAGGTCGGCGGCCTTGATGACCTGTTGATACCACTCGGGGTAATCGTCGGCGCGCGTGGGCGTGATGGCGGTTTTAATCGGTGTGACGGGAGGAGCCATGGGAGAAGGGCGGCGAAAATGCCGAACAGTCAGGCTACCGCACCGGGGGCGGCGCGCAATGGAATTTTGCAAAAATAAGCAAATTACTGAAACTTTTGCGAAATTCGACATTGCCCGAGGGGGGTGAATATGCGCCGACAGGATGTGACATCTTTTTGACAACATATCCGCCACTCCTTTTTGCAACTTAGCGGGCGAACGAGTGTTTACCTCGTCAACTTCAACGGTGTGGAATAGCAAATCCCCGCCGGTGACTTTAACCAATAATCATCAAGCCATCTTATTATAGGAGGACAATACCATGAACACTAAAATCGACGCAGAATTCTGGAACTCACTCACGCCGCTGCAGAAGCGCGTGGCCGCGGAAAACCTGACGGTGGAAACGCGCGACTACGGCGAAATCCTCGCCTGGGCCAGCACGCTCGCCCTCTCGGCCGCCATTGTGGCCTTCACGCTGATCATCGTGCGCTAAGGCGGTTGTGCCAAACGGTTAACCACGGATGGCACGGATGGAGAGCATTTAAACCAAATCCATGGCAAAATATTCCAACGCGGTGGCAAAGGCCATGGGCTGATCCACGTGCAAATTGTGGCCGGCGCGGCCGAGCGTCAAAATCTGGTGTCGGGGAAAGTGCGTGGCAATGAGCGTGCGGTCGAAATCGCGAATGTAGTCGGATTGATCGCCGCGCAGAAACAAAGTCGCGCCGGGATAAATTTCCCCCGGGGCGAGCGAAGAACGCGAAAGCTCCGGCAGCGCGGCGTGCAGGCCTTCGACATCGACCCGCCAGCGAAAACCGGCATCCGCTTCGCGAACCAAATTGGTCAAAAGAAAACGCGCGAGCGTTTCGTCGGAGAGTTGGGCGCGCAATTTTTCCTCGGCCTCGGCGCGGGTATTGAGCGCTGGCAAATCAAGCGCGCGCATGGCGGCAAAGGCCGCGACGTGATGGGGTGGGTAGTCGCGCGGGGCGATGTCCGCGATAACGAGGGCGCGCAGGCGCGCCGGTTCGTCCACGGCCAGGCGCATGGCGATTTTGCCGCCGAGGCTATGGCCGAGCATCACCGGTTGGCGCACTCCGCGGGCGTCGAGCCAGGTCGCGACGTCCGCCGCCATGGCGGTAAAAGAGTAATCGTGATTGGGCGGCGGAGCGAACGGGGAATCGCCGTGGCCGCGCAAATCGAGCGCGAAAACCTCAAAACTGCGCGCCAGCAATTTACCAGCGGTCGTCCAACTGCGGGACGAGCCGAACAGGCCATGCAGGATGACGAGCGGCGGTTTGCCTTCGCCGCCGAAGTAACGGTAGGCTAGTTCCAGGGGCATGGGGGTAACTTTCAACGTTCATCGAGAAACTCTCAACGCTGAATTTGGGGAAGAGTGGGGCGGAGGGAGGAGAGGATCAGAGGAGCAAAGGAGAAGAGGTACAAAGACAGGGAATTGACCAAAGATAAAACGGGGAACAAAAAAGCAGCGATCCAGTGGTTTTGACTGAATTGCATCAATCCTTCAACGGTCAGGTTACGCGAAGGTAAATTTGCATGGATTGTAACCTATTTGCATTGGAGTCATCACATATTTCGTCATAAACAACGAAAACCGAATTAATACATGCGGGTATTACTCACTTCCCACGGTTCCACTGGAGACATTTATCCCTTAATCGGCTTGGGCCGCGCGCTGCGCGAGGCGGGCCACCACGTGCGTTACGCGACGGCGCCACTTTACCAGCAGGAGATTGAAAAGGCCGGGCTGGAGTTCGTCTGCCTGCCGCCGGAATGGGGGCCGGAGATGTTTGCGGATTTCATGCGCGAGTTGAACCGGTGCAAGCATCCGCTGTTGCAACTGGTGCATATTTATTGCGGCGCGTTGCCGTTCATGGGCGAGATCATCCAGCGGATGAACGCCGCATTGGCGAATGACACGGATTTGTTGGTGAGTTCGTATTTTTTTCCGCATTACCGGGTGCTGGCGGATAAGTTGAACGTCCCCTATGTGTGTTTTGCGTTTTGCCATAATCTGGTGCCGACTGGGGAGCATCCGCCGGAAAAATTCCCGAAGTTTAATTATTTGCCGGGCTATTTCCGCCGCCGCTACAATCATTCCATGTGGCGATTGTCGAATTATGTGGTGGACCACACCATCAACGGCATCTGCCGCGTGCTATTCCGCGAGAAAGGGCTGCCGCCGATGCGCGGCTTCATCTCGGAGCCGGCGGAGTTGGAGTTGATCGGCGTCGGGCGCGCGATTGGCGAGCATTGGAAGCCGGCAGACCAATTCCGCTTCACGGGCTTTTTGCGCTGGCAGAAACCGGAGGATGAAAAACTGGATGCCGAGTTGCGCGAGTTTTGCGCGGGCGCGGAAGTGCCCATTCTTACTTTTGGCAGCGTGACGTTCGACGACGTGCACACGGTGATGAGCCGGTTTGTGCAACAGTGGCCGGAGGGCAAAAAGATCATTGTGCAGAGCGGGTGGGTTGGCCTTGCGGTGGGGTTTTCCCGTCCGTATATCAAGGTCATCGGGCCGGTTTCGCACGACCAATTGTTCAAGCATGCCTCGTGTGTCATCCACCACGGCGGGGCGGGGACGACGGCGTCGGTGCTGTTTGCGGGCAAGCCACAAATTGTCATCCCGCACATTGCGGACCAATGGTTCTGGGGCGCGGAGCTGAAACGTTTGCGGGTGGGCTACATGTTGAAAAAGAAAACCTGGCCGGAAAAACTGCCGACGAAAGTGTTGAAAATCGAATCGAAGAAGAAAATGCGGAAGCGGTGCGAAGTGCTCGGCGCGCGCCTGCGGGATGAGGACGGCCCCGGCACGGCGGTGCGATTGCTGGAGGAATTCGTCGCGAAGAAGCTGGCCGCCAAGGCCGCGTCCGCGCCATCGGCAACCTCAGCCATGGCATTCAACTCCACGCCGGAAGTGGCCGCGACCACGCCGGGGGTGATTTGAATTGTTATGGATTGATTGGGCTGGCGGACGCGGGGGTTGACCAAGTCGGACTCCGTAACGCCAAGCGCCATGGCTTGACCAAGTGGTACGAGCATATCTACGGCGAAATCAGCTACCGTCTGTCCCGTTGGCTGCCAAGCACTCATCGCATCACCTAACATGCCCGGTGCAGGGTTGGCATAAGCCAATACGATTGCTTTAGATTAGTTTCCTTTGCCGCTAATGGATTTTCA
>DATHOB010000123.1:0-8858 GCA_035485355.1 Opitutales bacterium
GCGGGTTGGCCGTCAGCAAGGTTGGTGGTGTGGAATTCCCAATAGTGCATTTGCGAGGTGTCGCCACCGAGGCTCCAGAGCGCGGGACTGAAATCGCCGACGGCGCAATCAAGCAGGACGACTTCGCTATTCGGGTAGGACGAGGCCGGGGTGCCACCGGCGGGATTGCGCGCGAGGATGATGTTCGGGCGCGGCGTGGCGTTGGTGAATTGGCAGTTGGCAAAAACAAAGCCGTGGCTGGCTGAGGTGCTGCGCACCCACATGAACGGGCCGTTGGCCAGCCCTTTGAAATTACAATTATTGAAGAACGCCGGCCCGCGGCCCCAGATGAAGTCATTCGTGCCCTCGACATGGCAATCGGTGGCGTAAACGGAATCGTTGAATTGCAGGGTGTCGGTATGGCCGAGCAAATTCACGTGGCTGACGATGTTTTGCCCGCCCATGAGCAACAAGGCCTCGCATTGCCCGCCCGCAGCGTTGAAATTTTCGAGCGTGAGGTTGACGATATGGATGCCGCTGGAATGGTCGCCCATGAAGGCGACGCGACGATAGGGAAAAGTGTCGGGGGTCTCGTTGGTCTTGGTGCCCGGGGCCGCGCCGTTGAAGTTTTCATTATTGGGATAGCCGATGAGCACACCCTGGCGGTCTTCGCCGAGAAAGGTGAGATTGGTCTTGTTGCGGAAATAAACAATTTCCTCGTACGTGCCTTTTTTGATGAAAAGGGTGACGGGCTTTTCATTTTTGTCGGCGGTGAAATCCACCGCGCCTTGCACGGTGTTGAAGTCGCCGGAGCCGTCGGCGGCCACCACGAGGCGGGTGGCGTCCTTCGCGGGCGGGGCTTTTTTGGTGGAAAACGTCCAGCCGGTTTTGCCGCTGATGCCGGTGAAGCTGCCGTCACCGAGGGTCAACACTCCCGGGTCGATCTGCACGTAATAAGTTTTGCCGTAAGTCAAAACGTTGTTGTGCGGGTAGATCGTGGCGGTGTGGTCGTTGATGAAGACGGGGTAAAAGTGAAAACCCTCTTTGAAGCCGCCGATGATGTTGAGCTGGTAGGCGGGCGGCGTCGTAGACGGCGCAGCCGGGCCACGTACTCCGCGGGCCGCGCCTCGCGGGCCGGGCGGGATGCTGAGGTCGAGCGTGTCCACCACTTGGTCGTTCGCGGCGTCGTAAATGCGGATTTGGCCGGAAGCGCCGAGCGTGGGCGTGTCGTTGAAATTGATAAAGAGATGCGTGTCGGGGTTGACGTTGGTGGCCTGATCCGCCGGGAAGCGCGGGCCGGGCACGCCGCCGGTCAATGCACTGGCCGGGCCGATGGGATAGCTAATGCCATTGGTGCCCAGCGCGGGCTGGGCGGCGAGCGGATTGGCGGCAATAATTAACCAGCAAACGACCAAACGCGGAAATGAAGGCAGTTTCATGGGGGTAATGGACGGGGTAAGAAGGGGGCGGCGAAGAAACAAGTTTCCACCCAAAGGTCGTCTGCTGGCAAGCTGGATTAGAGACTCGACACCGTATCAGTTTGGCGGGCGCAGCAAGCCTGCGCCCCTACAATGCCGTGCCATCGTTGGTATTAGCATTCACCAAGTCTTGGATGTAGGGGCGCAGTCTTGCTGCGCCCGTTGCTGGCTTTTCATGCCGCTAATGCCTTGTTTTGCTCGATTCAGTAAACATAATTTTGGCTGCGATATGAAACCACGAACCATTTTGGCGCTTTTCGCCATTGCTGCTATAGTGGGTGGTTTGGTCTGGTATTTTAATCCCATGGCGCCTGCGAGTTCAGATGTCGCAGTGACCAAGGCTGTGGACGGTGGCTTGGCTTCGTCAGGCAGTTCGACGGCTTCGACGGCCATGACTATGACAGCGAGCACGGATAAATCGGGCCAGGCCAGCAGTTCCGCCGCTGCGGAATCGTCCGGACGGAGTGCGGCGTCCACTTCTGCGGCTTCTTCGTCTAAGTCCGACCGCTTTGTGTATGTCAACGACACGTCGGACGCCCCGCCGCCTTCGCCCAGCCCGATGGCCAAGGGCCTAAGCTTCGCCCCGGTGCCGCAGAAATACGACGACTTCGCTTTGGCCTACCTGCCGAAAGCTATCTCGCTGCAGCGCAACATCAATCCCGACGACGTTAAACTGGAGCAGGCCCTCCCGCTTTACGACCTCGACCACACCTTGTTTTCACAAGGAATATTCAACAGCCTGATCTTCATCCACGACTACTGCTACGTTGTGGATAGCGACGGTAAAGCAGTATATGGCTTTGGCGTTGGGTGGGCGGACAGCACGGGCGACAACTTGAGGATGTTTGGCGCCAGCCCGACCGGAACCGACTATACACAATTGACCACCAGCTTGCAGCATTTGGCGGGACTGCCGCAGGTTCAGACGGGCTCCTACCAAGTCCGCCTTGTGATGATAAGTGGCATCTGTAATGCCATCTGGCTCAAATCGCCCACCGGAAGCGCCGATTTGTTTTATGCTCTCGATCAAGGTCTTTATATGACAAAGCTGACGAAGATTGCGCCCGGCACTTTGCTGTCCGGTGACGATTTCTTGTCCTCGGTCGGAACCATTCAACAAGGTCTGTACGCCGCAAGGCAGGCCCGCGGCGGTGGTTAGTGAGGCCGCAGGGCCAATGTAATATACCTGCAACACATCTGTTACAATGCGGTGTCAAACGGGCTGTAACAATCGGTAAAGCACTGTGGGATAACGCTTTAATATGGATTTCCCCAAGCTTGCATCATATGATATAATGCGCGCGTTTCGCGGGTATTGTGACGGAGGCCGTTCCTGGCATTGTTACAAATATCCTGAACACGCTCACCGATGAAAAATTCTCCCGCCAAAAAAATCCTCGTTGTGGATGACGAACACGACGTGACGGAATTGCTCGCCTATAAATTCAAACAGGAAAATTACGACGTGCAGGTCATCAACGACCCGTTGTTGATCATGGGCCGCGCGCGCCAGTTCCAGCCGGATTTGGTCATCCTCGACATCATGATGCCGGAGCTCAACGGGCTGCAAGTGTGCCGGATGCTCCGGGCCGACCAACTGATGAAGAACATCCCGATTATTTTTCTCACCGCGCGCGGCGAGGCGGAAGACCGCGTGAAAGGCCTGGAGACGGGCGCGGATGATTATTTGTCCAAGCCGTTTGACACGCGGGAATTGTTGCTGCGCGTGCAGGCGATATTCAAGCGCCTCGCGCAGCCCAACGGGGCCGCAACGACCGAAAAGGTGTTCACGCTCGGCAAGATTGTCATCGATGTGGAAAAACACCAACTCACCGTGCGCGGGCAGGAAGTGGAGTTGACGGCGACGGAGTTCCGCCTGCTGCGCCTGCTCGTCGAGCGCAAGGGGCGCGTGCAAAGCCGCGAGCATCTGCTGGTGAATGTGTGGAATTACGAGGCGGACATCGAAACCCGCACCGTGGACACGCATATCCGCCGCCTGCGCGAAAAGCTGGGCACCGAGGCGGATTTGATCGAGACCGTGCGCGGCGTGGGCTACCGGGCGGTGGATGGTTGAGGATAAATCGGAAAAGCTGAATGCGGAAAGTGGAAATGGATTGAGCCGGAGGGTTGAAGCGGCAACGCGAATACATTTTTGGCTTTTAGTTAAAGGAGTCTTGGTGCTTGGATAAATTGCGAGTTGGGTGTTAAGTGTTGGTGCGGCGAAACCAAGCACGAGAAAACCAAGCACCAAAACACTTTAGCGACATGTGGCCCATTCTGACTGTCGTCTTCGCCCTAATCGCCGCGTTTTTAATGGGGCGGCTGTGGCAACTGCGTCGGCGCCTGCGCGAGATGGCGGATGCGGCGGAGACACGCACGCCGAATTTCCTCACCGGGGACGATTCGCTCACGCAGCGCTACCACCTCGCGCGGTTGCAGCGCGCGCTGGATGTCCTGGCCGACGCCCATGCGCAATTGACGCGGCAGGAACGCGGGTATTTTGCGCAAATTGAGACGACGTTTGCGAACATCAAGGAGGCGGTTCTTCTGGTCAACTCGGCGCAGCGCGTGGTGCTGGCGAATGCGGCGGCGGCGGAATTGCTCGGCGCGGAAAAAGTCATGCCCGGGGCGCGGCTCGAGGTCGCGGTGCGCGGCGCGGGGGTGATAGAGTATATGTACCGCACGCTGCGGGGCGAGAGCGTGCCGCGCGCGGAATTCCAACTGCCGCTGGGGCGCGACCAGACGCGCTGGGTGGAAATCTCCGGCGCGCCGCTGGCCGCGCCCGCGCCCGACGGGCAAAAACTTTGCCTCTTTGTGTTGCACGACATCACCCGTTTGAAGGATCTGGAAAACGTGCGGAAGGAATTTGTCGCCAACGTCTCGCATGAATTGCGCACGCCGCTGACCGTCATCAAAGGCTTTGCCGAGGCGCTGGTGGAGGACGACGAACGCCTCTCCCGCGAAGACCGCATGCGGTTTTTGGATAGAATCATGCGGCAGACGCACCGGCTCGTCGCGCTGGTGAATGATTTACTCGCGCTGTCACGCCTCGAAAGCACGCAGCACCGCATTGAGCTGAAGCCGCAGTCGCTGCGCGCGGTGGTGGACGAGGTGGTGGCGGATTACGCGGAAAAATTCCGCGAGGCGCACGTGGCCATCGAACTCGATTTGCGCCACACGGACGATGTGCTGCCGCTCGATGCGTTGAAAATTTCCCAAGTCTTGCAAAACCTGTTTGATAATTGCTTCCGCTACGCGAAAGGGTTCTCTCGCGTAAAAGTGCTGACCCGACAGGAGGACGATTGCGTGCGCGTGACGGTGGAGGACAATGGCTGCGGCATCCCCGCGGCGGATGTCCCGCATATTTTCGAGCGGTTTTACCGCGTGGACAAAGGCCGCTCCCGCGAGAGCGGCGGCACGGGCCTGGGCCTTTCAATTGTGAAGCACACGGTGATGCTGCACGGCGGCGAGGCGATGTGCGAAAGCGAGGAACGCGCCGGCACGCGGATTCACTTCACGCTGCCGGTGCCGAAGGCGGAAATTAAGAAGTAAGAATTAAGAATCTGGGCTTGTGGAAAAATCGAAAATGGAAAAGGAAACTGAACTCCACGCCAGAACATTGCGATCCTAGCAAAAAACCCAAAACCCAAAACCCAAAACTCGAAACTCATCTCTTCGTGCCGGGGCGTTTACCAGCTTCGGCGAGGGTGAGGAGAAGGTCATTGCGGGAGAGGGTGCCCGCCAGTTCTTTCGTGCCCGGGCGCAAGACGGGGAGGGTGTGCTCGTGCTCGTGGGTGAAAATAACCAGGGCTTCGGGCAGCGGCGAGGTGGAGTCGAGCGCGGTGGGGTTGTCGTGGACAATGTCGCCCGCGATGAAGGCATCGGCGAGGGAGCGGCTGTGGAGGTGCTCCGCAAGGTCTTCGAGGCGAATGACGCCGATGAGCTTATGCTTGGGGCCGACGACGTATTGGCGGTCGAGCCCACCGGCGAGAAAATTGGCCGCGACTTCGCCAAAGCGCGCGGCGAGGCCAATGGTGCGCGGCTCTTTCTGCATGATGTCGGCGACGGTCAGGCTTTCGAGCGGGCGATGGGAGAGGTCGTGGGTGTCGGGTTGTTCGTGATGGTAGAGGGAGTGGACGCGCAGGCCGCGGAAGGTGTAATAGGCAATGACACTGGCCAACATCAGCGGGATCATGATCTCGTAGCTCAAGGTCATTTCGAAAATCATGAGGATGGACATGAAGGGCGCCTGCGTGGCCGCGGCGAGGACTGCCCCCATGCCGATGGTGGCAAAGCCGGCCTGGTCGAACTGCATGTCCGGGAACATCCGCGCGAGCGCGAACCAGCAGAGCGAGCCGGTGCACGCGCCGACGACGAGCGTGGGCGTGAACACCCCGCCGACCGCGCCGGAGCCAAAGGCCGTGGACGTGGCGACCATGCGCGCGAGGAGGATGAGCAGCACGGCATTCCATAATACTTGATCCACACCGAGGGCGGCGGTGCCATTAAGCAAAGATTTCAGCGCGTCATAACCGTTGCCGGTGACTTCCGGGTGAAAGAGCGCGATGCCGCCGACGACCGCTCCACCGAGGCCCATCTTCAACGCCAGCGGGCCGGGCAGTTGGTGAAACCAGTGCTTAACCTGCTTGAGCATCACCAGAAAAATTCCGGCCATCAGCCCGCAGACAATGCCCATGACGCAAAAGAAAAAAAGCTCCGACCAGCGCGGCAGCGCAAAGTGGTCGAGCCGGTACAAGGGGCTGGCGTCGGAAAAAATATGGACAGTGACGATGCTCGCGACCGAAGCGAAGAGCAACGGGCCGAGACTTTCCATGGCTAGCGAGCCGACGGTGATTTCCGATACGAAGAGCGCCGCGGCAATCGGCGCGTTGTAGGCCGCAGCGATGCCCGCCGCCGCGCCGCACGCGACCAGCAAGCGCCGCCGCGCGGGCGGAAACTTGCGCCACATGCCCAGCAGCGACGCCCCGAGCGCGGAAAGTTGCACGAGCGGGCCTTCCCGCCCGATTGCTGTGCCGGAGGCGATGGAGAGTAGCGACGCCAGGCTTTGATACAAACTCGCGCGCACCGGCAGGCGGCCGTCGCCCAGGCGGATGGCCTCGAGATACTCCGTCGGTTTTTGGCGGATGTATTTCCGCCCCACCGCAATGACGAGGCCGGCGAGGATGCCGCCGAAGGTGGGTATGGCGATGCACTGCCACCACGGCATTTGTGCAAACGCCGCCTCGCTGGAAAGGGCGACGCCCGACATCAACGCGCGCAGGGCCACGGTGGCCTCCTTGAAAATCAAACCGAGCATCGCCCCCATCACCCCCACCACCGCCGCAAACAAAAGATTCCACTGCACTTCCGTGGGCTGGGCGGTGCGGCGCAGCCACAGCCAACCCCGCAAATAAAAAAACAAATTTTTGTCTTTCATCGGTGGTGGGTCGGGTGGGGGGCAGAGCGTCGATGCGGTGTCACCCTAGCGCAAAATTTTTTAAACTGCCATGGTAGAGTAGCGCGGTGCTTCAGCCCGCGCTTCTGGTTATCTAGGAATGTCGAAGAGCGCGGGCTGAAGCACCGCGCTACTCCAGAAGCATAACGCCAAAATTATTCCGTTGGGGCCATCGCATCACTCCCGGCAGCTTCGCCGCCTGGATGAGACACCCCCACAAAATACGGCGCACCTTTTTTCAGGAAGCGGCGGCGGGCACTGTTGCCTCATTCAACTGGAGCACGTGCAGGAAACTGGCGGCATCGGGCGCGGCCAGCAGTTCCGCGCGCACCAGGGGTTCGCGCAAGCGGCGCAAAAGTTGGCGGCTGAAGGCGAGGTAGTCGCACACTTCCGCGCGCGGGCAGCCGACGAGAATGATAAGGTGGGCCTTCTCGCCTTTGGGCCCAAACGGCACGCCGGAGGCGCTGCGGGCGATGGCGACGACGCGGGATGAAACCGCATCCGTGCGGGCGTGGGGCAACGCGACGCCGTCACCCACATAAGTCGGGAGCACGGATTCGCGTTCGAGGGTGTCGGCGAGCAGTTTGGCGGAGTCGGCCACACTGTCCGCATGGGCCAGGGAATCAGCAAGAACACGGATGGCGGCGGGGGCGTCCGTCGCGGTGAGGTCGAGATTTACCGAAACCACCATATCTTGATAGAGAATAGCCCAGTTTTCCTAATCGGGAAAGGAAAATAATGAGTTAATATGTAAAATTTCGGAGGCGAAAGGGCCGCCCCCCCGATTATAAACTCATCCGCTTAACAGATTGCCTGAAAACGGGATTGGGCTTGGAATGGATGGAACGAAAAACTGGCAATGAATATGAAAACCGGTGAAGAAACAGGCTACCGCCACCCCCGTTTTCTATTGGTCGTGGGGACGGTTTGCGCGTTGATTTTTCTAGTTATGGGGGTGGGGTCGACTGTGGGCGCTTATTGGAATGTGGATGGCTCGTTCCCCCAACCAAAATGGGATGCGGCAGTGATGGGGCTGGTTTTTGGTGGCATGACCCTGCTGTCGATTTATATCGTGATGAAATATTATCGGGGGCGTTTGTTTTTAGAGGACAGTCAAATTCGTAAAATCGGGTGCTTCAGTTCGCACACCATGCTTTATGCGGATGTCACTCAGGCGGTGTGGTGGTGTGGCGGGAATCTACGAGGTCTGAAACTGCGCGGTTATTCCGGCAATCTTGGGATAAATTTCGGCGATTACACCATGGAAGACGCCAACGAAATTGTCGGGCGCTTGCGCGAAAGAATCCCGCTGCATGCGCAAACGGGATGGGAGCAGTTTGCCAATCCTGCGCAGGCAAAACGGGTCGCGAATCCCAAACTCGCCCGTAGGATACTTTTATTCATCACGTTGGTGTTTTTTCTGGCAGCCATTTTTTTCGCCTATGCTTGGCAAGTTGGGGTTGCACCGCCTCACGGAACAAGAGGTGGATATTTGGGTCTGGCGGTGGTCAATGCGGTGGTCGGTCTGGTTAACTTAGTCTTCGCGATATGGTTTGTTGGCCGTAAAAAAGCTCAACCTTAATCTCGTCCCGCCAACATTGCCGCCGGGATGTGCGCGGCGGTTAGCGGCGGGCTTTGGCCGGCTTGCCATATTTATACGGGGCGGGGTCCTCGCACAGCAGGGCATCGGAAGGGATTTTCAGGCCGTAGTGCAGGGAGCGGATCATGGCGAGGCTCAAGGGGCGCTTGCGATTGAGGACTTCGGAAACCTTGCTTTTGCTTTGCAAAAACGGAACCAAGTCATTCGGGCGCAACCCATCCTGCTCCATGCGGAAGCGGATGGCCGCAATCGGATCGGGAGCGGCAATGGGGTGGTGGGCGTCCTCAAATTTTTCGACCAACACCGCCCACAATTCCAATTCCGCCTCCTGGGGCGATCCGGGTTT
>DATHOB010000124.1:0-12299 GCA_035485355.1 Opitutales bacterium
CCTTCTTATCAGGACTTGCACCCGAACGATGTAGGCAACTTCCGTGGGACCAATGCCTATCAGGGGCCCACGGCCAGCGCGACACCCAGCACCTCCGACAATAACAATTCTACGCCAGCCACCACACCGAGCACACTTACGCCCGTCCAAGGCATGAATATTACGCCAACGCCGGCGGCGGTGTTGGACATCATGTCCCGCGCGGCGGATTGGCAATTGGGCAACCCCACCACCGACCCGACCAAGGGCTGGGTTAATGCCGCATTTTATGACGGGGTTATGGCCCTGACGAAAACGAGTAAAGACGCAAAATATTTCGACGCGATGCTTAATGTCGGTCAGGACAACCGGTGGCAGCTGGGCCAGCGCATTTACAATGCGGACGACCATGCGGTGGCGCAACTGTACCTCGATCTGTACGAGATTCAGAAAAGCACCGACATGGTGCAGCCCACCCGGGAACGCTACGACGAAATCCTCGACTTTCCGAAGAGCGACAATCTCGACTTTACTCTTTCCGACCATGACAACCGCTGGTCATGGGCCGACGCCTTGTTTATGGATCCGCCCGCGTGGGCGCATTTGAGCAAAATCACCGGCGACCCGAAATACCTGGCCGATGCCGACCGGCGCTGGTGGATCACCTCCGCGTATCTTTACGACAAGGATGAGCACCTTTATTACCGTGACAGCACGTTTTTCACCAAACAGGAACCGAATGGGCAAAAGGTATTTTGGTCGCGTGGAAATGGCTGGGTCATCGCCGGCTTGGCGCGCATGTTGGAATATGTGCCAGCCGATTTTCCAGACCGGGCGAAATTCGAGAAGCAATTTCGCGACATGGCGGCGAAAATCAAAACCCTCCAACAGCCGGACGGACTCTGGCCCACGGGATTGCTCGACGCGAACTCACACCCGCAGGTGGAAACCAGCGGCAGCGGATTTTTCACCTACGCCCTGGCATGGGGAATCAATCAAGGCCTGCTCGACAAGGCGCAATATTCACCCGTGGTATTCACGGCGTGGGACGCGTTGACGCAATGCGTGCAGGCGGATGGCAAACTCATCCACGTGCAACCGGTGGGCGCTGCGCCGACCGGCTTCCCGGACACCAGCTCCGCTCCTTATGGCGTCGGTGCATTTTTGCTGGCGGGCAGCGAGGTCTATAAACTCGTCGGCGGGAAATAAAGCTGTTACGGCGTAGCTGGGGTAACGTGAATCCAATCGAAATCAGCGTAGCCATGAATCGATTCCGCCGTGGTTGGCATTAACGGCGCTGTGGCAAACAGGCCGAATTTTGCGCCAATCCAACTGCCACGTATAGGAGAGATGGCCACCGGTGTACCGAGAGCAGTATAGCTTTGGCCGTCCGCGCTGTAACTGAATTGGGCGCGGGAATCAGCCGTCATGGTGAAGGCGAGGTAAATGGAATTTGATTTTGCATCCGCGGAAGCGGCTTCGGTGGCATTATCGGGAGCGGCAGCGTTGGCACCGGCACGGCTGACCGTCTGACTGATGCGTAAACCGGTGTCCGTTTTCACGAGACCAATCCACGCGCAGGGTGAGCCGTAAATGATGAGGCCGGCTTTGTCGCCGGGCGATTTAGAGGTGAGTTCCAGTTTGGTGGTGACGCTAAACGCGGGTGCAGGAATTTTTTGCAGCAGCAGATTGGGCTGACGCACGAGGCTGGGAGTGGCGGGCAGGGCAAAAAGACGGAGGCTGCCCGGCTGGGCCGTGAGCGAAAACCAATTGTCCTTGGGATTGGCCAGCCATTGCCATTGGAGGCCGAGGGTGGGTGAATTGAATTCGTCGGATATCTGCGGCGTGGCGGGGGGATAAGATTTGCCGACGTCGGGCTTTTTGAAAGTGAGCACGGGTTCGCCAGTGCCGGTGTTGCCGGGGTCGTTGCCCATGACAGGCCAGCCGTCCGCGATCCAGACTACAGGTTCGAGGTGCGTCACGCGGCCTTCATTCCCCTTTTGGGTGGAGGCCGCCATGTCCTGAAAATGAATGAACCACCATTGCTTGCCATCAGGAGTGTCCACGAGGCCACCTTGGTGCGGGCCGTTCGTCTTGGTCGAGCCTTGGGCGAGAACGATTTTTACTTCGTAGGGGCCGGTCACTTGCTTGGAACGGAAAACCGCCTGGGTGCCCCCGCCCACCCCGCCGACGGGTGCGAAAATATAATAATAGCCGTTCAGTTTGTAAAACTTCGGGCCTTCGGCGGTGGTGACGCCCAAATCCGCGCCGCGGATGATATCCACACTGTCGCCAATCATTTTTGTGGCGTCGGCGCTTAGCGGAACAAGCGTGAGGGTGTTATTCTTGCCGCCCGAGCGGGAGCCGACCCAGGCGTGCACGAGCCAGACTTTGCCATCGTCATCAAACAAGGGACAGGGATCTTCAAATCCTTTTCCGCCTTTGACGAGGACGGGTGCGCTCCACTCCCCGGCCGGGTCGGTGGCGCTGACCATGTAGATACCGTAATCCGGATCGGGATAAAAAACGTAGAACTTGCCGTTATGAAAACGGATGGACGGCGCCCATACGCCGCCGCCACTTTGAACGACATCGAAATGCTCGGTGGGAACTTGTTTTTGCAGCGCGTGGCCAATAATGGTCCAATTGACGAGGTCTTTGGAATGCAGAATCGGCAAACCCGGCACACACGTGAACGATGAGGAGACTAAATAAAAATCATCGCCCACGCGGGTTACATCCGGATCGGAATAATCGGCGAAGATAATGGGGTTTTTATAGGTGCCATCGCCAAGGTCGGGTGACCAGGGCGCAGGCGCATCCGCCCCAGCGGCGAAATGACCAGCCGCCGTCAGAGCGATCGCGATACAAAGGATTTTTTTCGTCATGACGAAAAAACAATGGACGATTTCAGGACACCGGCAAATCATCCACCTTAGCTGGCTCAAGCCGCGGCACGAGCAGGTGAATAAACAGTAGCGCGAAAAGATAAGCGACGCCGGCGGCGATGAAAATCGGGACGTAGCTCCAGCCCTGGTCCTTGATGTAGCCCGTGAGCGCAAAGAGAATGATGCCACCAACCGAGCCAGCCATGGCGCCCAAACCGGTGACGGAGGCAACCATTCGCCGCGGAAACATATCGGACGAAAGGCTGAAGAGGTTGGCCGACCAGGCTTGGTGCGCGGCGGCGGCCACGGCGATCAACCCGACGGCGACCCACTGGTTGTCCGAAACCGTGGCAAACACCACGGGCACGACGAGGGTCGCGCAAATCAGCATCGTGGTCTTGCGGGCCTTGTTCGTCGTCCATCCCATTTTCATAAAATGTCCCGAGAGCCAGCCGCCGCCGATGCTGCCGACGGTCGCCAGAATATAAATCGTAGCCACGGGTACAGATCGACCCTTGAGGTCGAGACCAAAGCGATCATGGAAAAAATAAGGCGAGCCAAAGAGATAAAACCACCAAAAGCAGTCGGTCATGCTCTTGCCGACGACAAAGGCCCATGCTTGGCGGTATTGGAAAAGCCGACGCCAGGGAACCTTGACCGTGGCCTCAGGCGGCTCACTGTTAATCAGCGCCAGTTCCTCCGGCGATACTTTGGGATGCTCGGACGGTTTGCGGTAAATGGCCACCCACGCGACAATCCAGAGCAAGTCAATCATGCCGGTGACAAGAAAAGCTCCACGCCAGCCAATCACATGGCCACCGATAGTCATGCCGTTGAGCACCGGGATAAGCGCGGTCAGCGCAATCGGCATGAAGATGCTGCCCATGTTGGAACCGGAATTGAACAGACCCGTGGCCAATGCGCGTTCGCTTTTGGGAAACCATTCGGCCACCGTCTTGATGGCGGCAGGGAAATTGCCCCCCTCACCGAGCCCGAGCAAAATGCGCACGAGGAAGAATCCCGCGACACTCGTAACGAGCGCGTGGCTCATGGAAGCGAGGCCCCAAAACGCACAGGCAATTACAAAACCCCAGCGCAAACCAATGACGTCAATCAGGCGCCCGACGACGAGCCCGCTGACCGCATAGGCCGCATTAAAGCACACGGTCATATACCAGTAGGTGCCATCGGACCAACCGAAGCGGTGCTGCAATTCCGGCGCAAGATTGCCGAACACGCTGCGGTCAATGTAATTGGCAGTGGTGACCCAGAATAATAGGGCGCAAATGACCCAGCGGTAGCGGCTCGGGGGGCGTGTGTCGGTGGGAATTGCGTTCATGGGGTGGGGGTTACAGAGGTAGCGGGGTTGGTACGGGTGCTGAGGCTTGGGGGTATGACTTTTGGCTCCAAGCGGGTGTTGTGAAACGTTATCGAACCGGCGTCTTGAAGCAACTCCGCAGAAGTCAGCCCTTTGAAGTCGCAATTCTCAAAATTTATGCCGTCAATGACCGCTCCCGGAAAGCCGAGAATGTACAACACCCGCGGGCTGGACGCGCAGGTCACGTGGTCGAGCTGGACATTCCGCAACACAGGCTTGTAGGGGCCTTGCGCGCCTTCCTCGTAGCGGAAATCTACGGTGACAATGGCTTCGGCCACCTGGCCGACGGTGATGTTGCGCAGGAAAATATTTTCCATCGTCCCACCGCGCACGGCATTGCTTTTAAAGCGCGCGACACGTTCGAGGTTTGGGCTGTCCATTTGGCAATCCTCCACCCAGACATTGCGCACACCGCCCGAGACCTCACTGCCGAGGACGACACCTCCGTGCCCGTCCTTCATCGTACAGCGGCGCACGATGATGTTCTCCGCCGCCACGCCGACGCGGCGGCCATCGTCGTTGCGGCCGGATTTGATGGCGATGCAATCGTCGCCAGTGTGGAAGACGCAGTCCTCAACGAGCACGTCGCGGCTGCATTCGGGGTCGCAGCCGTCGTTGTTGGGCCCGGCGGGGCAATCCACGTTGACGCCGTGCACGATAACGTTGGTGCAGAGCACGGGGTTGATTTCCCACATCGGCGAATTGCGAATCGTCACGCCTTCAATCAGCACATTGCGGCAATGGTAGGGCTGGATGAAATTTGGGCGCAAAAAATGGCCCGCGCCAAAAATGCGTTTTTCCAGCGGCACGCCTTGGTCGCTCAGGGTGCTCAAGAGATGGGAGTCAACGGATTGGCGGGAGTTCGGCACAACCTGGCCATCGGGGCCGCGCAGCCAATCCCACCACTGAGTCGGGCTGGCCGAGCCATCGAGCACGCCCTCGCCAGTGACTGCGATGTTGTCCTGCCCGAAGGCGTAAATTAGCGGTGAATAGTTCATGCACTCGATGCTTTCAAAGCGCGTAAGCACCATAGGGAGGTATTGCGCGGGGTCGGGACTGAACTTGAGGGTTGCACCGGAATTGAGGTGCAAGTTGACGTTACTCAGCAGGTGAATCGCGCCGGTAAGAAAAATCCCAGCGGGCACGACAACGCGACCACCGCCTGCGGCGTTACAAGCGGCAATGGCTTGGCGAATCGCCGTGGTGCAATCCGTGGCGCCGTCAGCCTTGGCTCCATAATCCGTAATCGGAAAATCTTTGGCCGGAAACTCTGGCGCATGGATGCGCGCGAGCACGGCAGGCTCGGCAGCCCATCCTGTGGATCCAGAAGTGCCGGAATTAAAACCGGTGCAACCGCCGAGCAGCAAACCGGCAAGCGGCAAGCCGAGGCAGAGGCGAAACAGAAAACGCGGCGTCATACCCGGATAAAATCACTTGGCCGGGGTGGAGGCGGCGGGCGCAGAACTCGCAGCGGGAACTGCGGTAGTGGCGGGGGCAGCTGGCAGGGGGCCATCCACTTTGGCGCCCGCAGGCAGAATGGAGACGTTGGTGAAAGTGATTTTTCCGGGGAATTGTTGGAGCACGGAAGGATCGGGGCCGGCGAAAACACAATCGGCGACGGTGATGTCGTGAATATCGGCGGTGCTGCCAGCCGTGAGCTTGGCGAGCACGGGAATGTTGGCGCCGCGGACGTTGGTGACATGGACATTGCGCAAAACCGGAATGTAGTTTCCCTGCCCGCTGTTCTGGTAAGTGTATTCAATGAGGATGCCAGCGTTTTTGGCATTAACCGCCCCGACCTGCACGTTGCGCATGAAAACATTTTCGATGATGCCACCGCGGGATGGGCTGTCCTTGAACCGGATGAAGGCATTGAGATTCGGGCTGTCCATGTGACAATTTTCAATGAAAACATTGCGGATACCCGGTGTGCATTCGCTGCCGAGGGTGACGCCGCCGTGGCCGTCCTTCATGGTGCTATTTTGCACGATGACAAATTCCGTGGGGATGTTCACGCGGCGGCCATCGTCGTCCTTGCCGCATTTGATGGCGATGCAATCGTCACCGGTATTGAAGGTGCAGTTGTCGATGAGTACGTACTTGCAGGAATCCGGGTCGCAACCGTCATTGTTGGCCTGATGGCTGTCGATGTTGAGATTACGCACAATGACGTTGGTGCAATAGACGGGGTTAATTTCCCACATCGGCGAATTATGGATGGTGAGGCCGTCAATCAGCACATTCTTGCAGCGCAGGGGCACAAAAAAATTGGGGCGAGAATTGGAGCCCACGAGCGCAACCCAGTTGGCCTCGCCGCCGCCGTCGAGCACGCCCTTGCCGGTGACGGCGATATTTTCCTGCTCAAAAGCGTAGATGGGCCCGGTGTAGTCTGTGCGCTCGACCCCTTCATGGCGGACGAGTGCCTTGGGATATTCCGTAGTGTCAGGCACAAACTGGAGCGTGGCGTTGTCGGCAAGATGCAAATCCACATTGCTCAAAAGACGGATGCCGCCGGTGAGAAACGTGCCATCGGGCACGACGACGTGTCCGCCGCCGGCCTTGTTGCAGGCTTCGATGGCTTGGCGAATGGCGTCGGTGCAATCGGTGGTGCCGTCGGCCTTGGCGCCGTAATCAGTGATGGGGAAATTTTTATCGGCGAAGACGGGAGCTTTGATGTGCGAAAGAATTTCGGGATAGGCATCCCAACCCATTTTGGCGACTTGCTCGGGAGTGAGGTCGGCCGCGGGAGGTTGCGCCACCGGAGTGGAGGTGGCAGCCCAAGATTGCGCGAGGGCGGAGCAGAGCAAAGCCAGGGGAAACAGAACAGTCGGTGAACGGAGTTTAAAGATTTTGTTCATAGTATGGGGAGGGGAAAAATTATTTTGCGGATTGAGCCGAGGAGGCAGCCAAAGGAGTTACCGAACCAAGTTTCGCCACTTCGACTCCGGCGAGGATGAAGGCCCCCACCCCTTTGAGGTCGTTGCTGGCCATTTGCGTTTGGTGGACATAATAATCATACGAGCCATCGCGGTAGCTGCTGTTGCCGCCCGAACTGCCCAGCCCGGCGGTGACGCAAACTTGGGTGAGGCTGTAAGTGCCACCAGCATCAGCTTTGACCAAGTCGCGCACAAGACCGGTGAAGCCGCAGGTAATGACGGGATTGTATTTTTCCGCAGGCAGATAGCCCCTATTCACCGCCTTTGCCAGCGCGTAAACGAACATGCCGGAGCCGGAGGCTTCCAAATAGTTTCCGTCGCGACCGCCTTGGTCGAGCACCTGCCACCAGAGGCCGGATTTGGCGTCTTGCGCGCGGGCGATGCCGTCGGCCAGACGATGGAGAATATCGAGGATTTTGGCGCGATTCGGATGGTCGGCGGGTAAATCGTCGAGCACATCGACAATCGCCATGGCATACCAACCTTCAGCGCGGCCCCAGAAACTCGGGGAGTGGCCGGTGGCTTTGTCGGCCCAACTTTGCAGGCGGGTGTCCTCCCAACCGTGATAAAAGAGTCCGGACTTCGGGTCGTAAGTATGCTGATCGGCGAGGAGGATTTGTTTGGTGATGTCGTCAAAATCCGCCGGTTCGTGAAAAGTTTTGGCGTAAGCGGCATAGAACGGCTCGCCCATGTAAAGGCCGTCGAGCCACATCTGATTCGCGTAAATCTGCTTGTGCCAGAAGCCGCCATCGCTGGTACGCGGCTGCTCGTTGAATTGCGCGCGGATAAGCTGGGCGGCTTTTTGATAGCGGGCGTCGTGAGTGCGGTTAAACAATGCGACGAGCACACGCGCGGGGGCCACACTATCGAGGCTGTGGTCGGCAGCTTTGTAACCGGAAATGATGGAACCATTCGCATCAACACAAGCGCCGATCAGCCCGGTGGCATAAACGCTATAATCACTCCCGGAAGTGTTTTTGGCGATGTTAGGCATGTCTCCCAACTCCAGCAAGGAGGTGGCGAAGAACGCGGAGGTATAGTCCCATTTTGGCTTGGCGGGCAGGCCGAGGCGTTTGATTTCCGAATCAGCCATCCGCTGCGCCCACTCCAAGGCGGTCGCACCATTGTACTGTGCCGTTGTGGATGGCTTGGTTGCAGCCGGCGGCACGGCATCAGCCGCGCGGGCCGAAGCAGGCGCGATGCATACCACCGCGAGCGCCGCACCGAAGACAGCGCCACAATGCGGCAAACGAATCTTCATGGGGTTGGGGTAATTTAGGAGACGCTTCCGAAAATTATTTGGCCCCTTCGAGCGCGACGTCGACCTTCACGGGCGAGCGCAAGCGCGCGGACCACGCCGCGAGGTAGGCGGACCATTGGTCGGCGGTTTTGACATTGCCAAGATACTCCCACGCCGCGCCAGCATAGTAACGGATGGTCTCGCCGTTTTTGACTTTGATGAGCATGAGGTCATCTGGACGCAGGCCATTGGAAACGGGGCTGTTCTTCTGCGCTTTGACAAAACCCGTGAACTTGGTGTCAGGCGCGAGGACGAGACCTACGCCGAACTGGCCATGGTCGCGATAATTTTCCCAGACGCTTTCCCAAAGATTTTTGTCGTCGTTCGCAGGGAAGACTTGCGCGTTGTCATTGCGCGAAGTGTGTTCGGTCAGGCCGATGCCGACAGTGACTTCGTCCGCACCGGTGACGGTGAAGGTGCTGTCGATTTCGTTGAGGTATTGACCGGCGTCCAAAATGAAATGTTTGACCTCGGAAACCTTGACCCCGTTGCCGGCGTCCCACTCGTTATACCAGAGGGCGAACTCAGCGCGGATCGGGCCGTTGGCCATAACTTTCTGGTTCACAAAATCGTGCGAGACGTAGAGGGTTTTGCTAGCATCATCCCAAATGCCGGTACCACCATCGCCACGGGCTTGGCCGGTTTCGTACATGTCGAGGCCTTCGCCGGTGTCGGTATGCAGGGCGTCGTGGTCTTTGCCATACCAGCGGTCGATGATGAAGTAGGGAAAGCGCTTGCTCCATACATCAATACCGCTGCCACCCTGGGCCATCAAGTCCGGGCCGGCATAGGGCTGCTCCAAGCCTGGGCCGTAGATGCGGTGGGCAATCAAATCATTTTCCCAGGCGAAGTCGTCCAGCCGGTCGGGCACGAAGCGGCAATAAACTTTGGAGGGGTACGGCGGAACTTGCGTGGCGACGGTCTCAATCGTGAAGGTGGCGGATTTTTCCCCCGCAGCGAAATCGTGTTGGAAGAGGAGATCGTTGTACGCGTAATTGCGGCCGTATTTGGTGTCAGTGTTCGTCACCTGCGAGGGGACGGCGTTGCCCGCGGCGTCTTTAACCAAAAGATTGTCGAAGCGCACGACCGGGATATTGGCATTCGCTTTCATCCAATACTGGGCGTTGGCGTGCTCGGGATCGAGCATTTGCAGAATTTGTGCAAACGGAACCGAGATGGTTTCCGCCGGGCGGGCGAGGCCGCTGTCATCGGTCACGGTGACGATCAGGCGGGCACCGAAGGTGGGCAGCACCGCAGTGAGAAACAGTGCAGCAAGAGGAATCAGTTTTTTCATGGGGTAATGAGATAAAAGTTTTGGCGAAATTTATCGCGCCAGCCAGCCGCCGTCGACTGGCAGCGTAATACCGTGGACGTAGGCGGCGGCATCGGAGGCCAGGAAAACCGCGGCGCCGTTGAGGTCGGTGGGCTCGCCCCAGCGACCGGCGGGGATGCGTTCGAGAATGGATTTGTTGCGCACCGGGTCGGCGCGCAATGCCGTCGTATTGTCCGTCGCCATGTAACCCGGCGCAATGGCGTTGACGCAAATGCCCAGAGGCGCGAGCTCGTTGGCCATGGCTTTGGTCAGGCCGGCAATGGCGCTTTTGGCGGCGGTGTAAGCGGGAACACGAATGCCGCCCTGAAAGGAAAGCATCGAGGCGATGTTGATAATGCGGCCCGGGGCTTTGCGGACGGCGAGGCGCTTGGCAAATTCGCGGCTCAATACAAAGGCCGCGCGGATGTTCACATCCATGACGGCGTCCCAATCCTCATCGGAGTACTCGAGAAAATTGGCGCGGCGGATGATGCCCGCGTTGTTGACGAGGATGTCCGCACCGCCAAAGCGCTTCTCGACGGCCTCGACTAATTTTTTGGGCGCGGTGCGATCGGCCAAGTCGGTATTGAAGGCTTCGCATTCGCCACCGTGGGCGCGAATGGCGGAGACGACTTCCTTCATCTCGCCACGCGCGGCGAGCGCGACTTTTGCGCCGGCCTCGGCGAAGGCGCAGGCCATCGCCGCGCCCAAACCGCGCGATGCGCCGGTGACGATTGCCACTTTTCCGTCGAGGCGGAAGGTGTCCAAAATTTTGCGGGAGTTGCTCATCGTAAATCCTCCATCGCCACGGCGTCCATGTCGGTGAACTCCTGATTCTCTCCGCCCATGCACCAGACGAAACCGTAGGCGCAAGTGCCGGAGCCGGAGTGAATGGACCAACTGGGCGAAAGCGCGGCTTCGCGGTCGCGGACAATCAGGTGGCGGGTTTCCGTGGGCCGGCCGAGGTAGTGCGTGACAAACGCCTTGGCAGGCACATCAAAATACAAATATACCTCCGAGCGGCGCTCGTGCGTGTGGCAAGGCATGGTGTTCCAGACGCTGCCATTTTCGAGAAGCGTCACGCCGAGGACGAGCTGACAGGTGTCCACCAAGCCGGGCACGATCAGCTTGCAGAGCTTGCGGCGGTTGGCGGTTTCAGTCGCACCGAGCTCAAGCACCTGCGCCTGAGCGAGGGGCACCAGCTTGGCCGGATAGGTGGTGTGCGCGGGATAGCTGACGAAATAAAACTGCGCGGGTTTCGCGGCGTCTTTCGAAATGAACTTTACCGACTTCGTGCCGCGACCAACGTAAAGGGCGTCGAGCTTGTTGAGCTGGTGGGTCACTCCATCGGCCACGACCGAGCCCAAACCGCCGAGGTTGACGATGCCGACTTCCCGGCGTTCGCAGAAAAAGTTGGCGGCAAGGAGCTCTTTGGTCGCCGTGAGCTCAAGTGCGGTGGTAAGCGGCGCGGCCCCGCCGATGATGGTGCGGTCCACCTCCCAATAATGCATGGTGATGGCACCCGGGGTAAAAAGACCGGCGACGAGGAAGTCGCGGCGCAAGGCGGCGGTGTCCAACTGTTTGAAACCCTCGGGGCTGTGGGTGCGGATGATTTCCATGGGGGGCAAGGAGGGTCATCTTGCTAAAATAACCATTCCCCCGCAAGGGAAAGATTATAGCTATTCTTTCCACTTCGGAAGCGATGCAGTTTCACCGGCCGACAATTTTGCGGATGCGGGCGGATACTTTCGCGCCCGGGATGCCCTTCTCCTGGTCACTTTGAATTTCAGCGAGACGACGACGAGTCTCCTGCTTCCAACTTTCTTCGATTTCGGGAGGGTTGTTTCTCTCCGATGATTGCGAAATTCGCGGACGCCTCGGAGAGGCGTCCCTACCATTCTTATCGTTTCCCTTAGCCATAAAAATACCCCTGTTGCTTTACAACCGCGGCATGACCAAGCCGCCGTCCACCATGATGACGGCGCCGGTGGAATAGGGAAAATCTCCTCGGGCAAGAGCGGCGGCGGCGCGGCCGACATCGTCGGGCTTGCCCCAGCGGCGGGTGATGGCGAGACCTTCGGACAAAAGCTTGTCATACTTGCCCGCGACACCTGAAGTCATGTCCGTCTTGATGACGCCGGGACGGACTTCGTATACCGGAATATCGTATTCGCCGAGGCGGGCCGCAAAGAGCGCGGCGACCATTGCGAGACCAGCCTTGGACACACAATATTCGCCGCGATTGACTGAGACGACCGTCGCCGAAATGGAGCTGACGATGATGATGCAGCCGTGGAAACCCGCGGGATCGGCGTGCTTTTGCTCGACCATCCACCGCGCCACGCCCTGGGTGAGGAAGAAACCGCCTTTTAGGTTTGCGCCGACGACGTGGTCCCAGCTTTCCTCGGTGGTGGCGAGAACATCGGCACGGTTTTTGGGGGCGACTCCGGCATTGCTCACAAAAACATGGAGATGGCCAAATTTTTGGCGCACGCGTTTGAGGATG
>DATHOB010000125.1:0-7986 GCA_035485355.1 Opitutales bacterium
CGATGCGGTCGTTCTCGACAATGAGCCGGTGACAGAACAGCGTCGGCCAGTTCAGCTTTCTCAACAGCGGCTGCGCGAACTGCTCGAACGTGTCGGACAAAATAATCACCTGCACGAGCGAACGGAGTTCGTCGAGAAATTCTTTTCCGCCCGGCAGCGGATTCAGCGTGCCGATGACTTCCTGGATGTGCGAGAGCTTGATGCCGTGCCGGTCGAGAATGCCGATGCGGTAATTCATCAGCTTGTCGTAATCCGGCTCGTCGCGCGTGGTGCGGCGCAGCTCGGGCCGCCCCGTTTTTTCCGCGACGGCGATCCAGATTTCGGGCACGAGCACGCCCTCAAGGTCGAGACAGACAAGGTGCATGAATGGCCCCTAGAGTCATGGCTTCTGGCAGCGGCGTCAATCCTTCGTCGTTGCAGGTGCCGGCAAAGTTTTCGCGCTTGGGTCGTAGGGCGTCAGGTAATCCAGCTCGCCGCTGGGTTTCAACCACGCCTGCCAGAGGTGACGGTTAGGATAATATTTTTGGACTTCCATATCCCGCGCCGCCCCGAGGCTGCGGGCGAAAATCACCGTCTGCAGGTCAATGTTGGGCCCGTTATACACCCACTCGGCAAAGGCGGGCTGGCCCTCGGCCATCATCACAAACACCACATGGCCGCGGTGGTCGGTTTCGCTCTGGTGTTCGAGGTCGCCAATAGTTTGCCAGCGGTCGAGCACCCACAATCTGGGCGGGTCACCCCGCGCTGTCTCCGTCACCAAAGTGCCTACCGACCAACCCCCCACGGCGAGGGCGACCACCCAGGGTGGCAGCCGCCAACGCCCAATGCGCACCGCGCAAAGTCCACGAAATCCCAGCAAAATCAATGCCGCCAATGGCGCGGCCCATGCTGCGGCATAATGTGGAAACCCAAAAAACCGCAAGGTGCCGAGCATGATGAAGAACGACGCCACACTCGCCAAAGCCAGCCATCCCGCACTGCGCCACTTTCGTCGTCGGCAAATTGACAATATCACCTCAATGAACGCCCACGCTGCACCGATCCCCAGCAGACCTTGGAGAAAAAAACCACCGATGCGATAGGGCACCAAAGCGAGATGTCCTCGGATCACATCCATCAAACTTACGCTTGGCGTGAACATCGTCGCCGGGTTGAACCGGCGGATTTGGTAGGTCAGCTCGGGGTTGCGGTTCTGCGGTGCGGGGCCGGGATGTTCCCAGATGAACACACTCACATCGGGCTCGACTTGCTGCTGATACAGCCGGTGCGGAAATTGGAACGCATTTCCCGTCACCGCGTGATTATAGATTAACAAAAAGGCCAAGGCCAGCGAAACGGGTATTGATGCCGCAACGACGATGCGGATTTTATTTTTTAATTCACCTCCTTCAATTTTCCATTTTAGCAATCTCCACGCCATCACTCCCGCCGGCACCAGGCAAAACCACAGTCCCTCATACGGTCTGGTCAGCGCCATGATGCCCGCACCTATGCCCGCCCACGATGCCGCCGTCATCCCCGGCTTGCGCCAGAAGCGCACTGCTCCGCCGAATACGAGCATCCCCGCCAGTGCGAACAAACTCCCACCCCAATACGAGTGCCCCCAATACGTTAGCGCGCCCCATTGCCAGGCAGCCACCAATCCACCCGCCACCGCCCACGTTGCCGGGGCCAGCCCGCGGAGCATCCACGCCGCCGCCACGGATAATAATCCAATCGTCACCCACACGCCAAAAATCGGATGGCCCAGCAGTTCACCTAATGCCAGTTGCAGCGATTGCCCCGGGGGGTATTTCGACGCATACGTCGGCTGCTGCAACTCATGCATCGTTTCGAAAAACGGCGCGAGCGGGTGGGGCGGATTCGTCAAACGCCCTTGCATAAAAGTGTCCGCGCCGAGCAGGTACGCAAACTCGTCATACTCCTGCGGTAGTGCAATGCCCGCGCGCGTCGTTGGCAGCGCTGCCGCCAGCACCCCCGCCACGAAGAGCAGCGGATACAGCAGCCACGGCGTGGTGGCAAGGTGGCGGTAAAATTCGGCAACCCGGCGCATGAAAAAAGGAAGATATTATTTCGCAGAACTGGCTGGCGCTGGCGCCGCACCGACGACGAATTGAATTTTCTCGCGGTGGTCAATCTTGCCTTCTGCCGTGACATACACGAGCCAATCATCGTAGCCCGGAAATTCGTTCAGCAACTCCGGCACGCGGGACTGGCCGAGCGCCCGCAGCCACAGCACATCTTGCGCGCTGGGTTCGGGCGAGTTATAGACCCATTCGGCATGCGGGTCGTGGCCGGGCGCGTAAATCACCAGCGCGAGTTGCTTGTGTCCGGTTTGCTGTGCGAGGTCGGCCAGTTCCTGGCGTGTTTGTTCGCGGTCGTACACCCATTTGAATTGCAGCCATTGCGGGTAGCCGCGGGTTAATTCCCGCACGGTCGCAATTGTCGGCCACGCCACCAGCAACGCGCACGCCACGCAGCCCAGGCACGGCAGCCCCGGGCCAATACTGTGCCCCCAGGCTCGGAGCCTCCGCGCCCCTTGAATGGTCAGCAGCAGCGCCGGGGCGGTCCACGCCGCGACGTAATGGGAGAAGTCGTAATAACGTAGCGTACAGAGCGGTAGCGCGATGCACAGCAAGCTCAGCAACGCCAGCCGGGCCGTGCGGTCACGCGCAAAAAATATTGCACCGACCGCAAAAATCGCCAGCGGCCATACCCAGTTGGGAAATAAAAAATGGAATTGCGCCGCGGCAAATTTTTGCAGATTGGCCCAGTATTGCGTCGCCGTCAGCGGGTCGGCGCTCATGTTCGTCGCATAGACATCTTCATAATTGGCAAGAAAAGCCGGTTGGTTCGCCGGGTCATGCCCGGGCTTTTCCCATACAAATAGCACGACCCGTGGCAGAAACGTTTCATCATACAGCCGGTGGGCAAAGGTCAACGCGCTTCCCGTTGTCGCCACGTTGTAGCCGAGCATCAGCGCCACCCCGGCGGCCGCGGGCAGGCCAAATCCCAGGATTCGCGACCGCGCAATTTTTACTCCGCCGCCTATGCGCAAATCGCGCCATGCCGTCCACAACATCATCCCTGCCGGGCCGAGCGCGAAAATCAATCCGTCGAGCGGTCGAGTGAGCGCCATAATGCCGCAGCCAACTCCCGCCCACACCGCCGCGCCAAGTGAATTTCCCCGCTTTTTCCAGCACCGCAGCGCCCCGCCAAATGCCAGCGTCCCGCCCAGCGCGAACACACTCCCGCCCCAATACGAGTAACCCCAGTAGCTCATCGCCCCGTAGCTGATGACCCCCGCCAGTGCCCCGCCCAGCGCCCAGCCCGGCGACACTACCGCGCGCAGCATCCAATACAGCGCCACCGCCCACAGTCCGTTCACCAGCCACACCCCGAGGATGGGATTTCCCAGCCAAATCCCCAGCGCCAGCGCGATGCCCGGCCCGGGCGGAAATTTCGACACATAGCGCGGTGAGATGAACTCGTGAAACGTCTGGTAAAATTCCGGCGGCCCCGGAGGCGGAGGATTAGTGAGCCGCCCGCGCGCCAAGGTTTCGCCGAGAAACAAGTCGGCGTATTCGTCATGCAATGCCGGCAGCGGCGGCCCGTAGCGCAGGGAGGGCAGGGCGGTGAAGGCCACGCCCGCCGCGAAGAGCAATCCCATGGCCAGCGCGGGCCGTTGGGCCAGACGCGAAATCGCGGCGCGCAACATTTCGCTTATTTTCTTCGACACTCGCGTTTTTGGCAACCATGGAGTGTGGTGGGGATATTTTAACGCAAAGGAGCAAAGGACGCTAAGATTTTATCCACGAATGGACACGAATAAGAAATTTCTTTTTCTTTATTTAATAATATTCGAATCAGTCCGTGGCCTGTGGCCACGGACTGATTCGTGGATAAAATACTCTCCCTTTGCTCCCTTTGCTGCTTTGCGGTGAAAATCTACCCCGCCGTCTTCACCGGCAGTGCCCGGGTCTCAATCTCCGTTTTAAGCAGCTCGCGCCACTGGGCAAAGGGGAACGTGCCTTCCATCGACTTGTTCACGCGCGAGCGGGCGGAGATTTGGCCGCTTTCCTTCTCCTTCGCGCCGAGCACCAGCATGTGCGGCACTTTCTCGACTTCGCCGCGGCGGATCTTCGCGCCAAGCTTGTCCGGATGGGCGTCCACCGTCGCGCGCACGTTGTCCGCGCGCAGTTGCGCGCACAAATCCTGCGCGAAGGGGACGAGCTCGTCGTTGATCGGCAGCAGGCGCACCTGCTCGGGCGCGAGCCACGTGGGGAAGTTTCCGGCAAAATGCTCGATGAGAAAGCCGATGAAGCGCTCGTGCGTGCCCAGCGGCGCGCGGTGGATGCACAGCGGGGTTTTCGCGGTGTTGTCCTTGTCGTTATACACGAGGCCGAATTTCGCCGGCACGGCGAAGTCCACCTGGTTTGTCGCCAGTGTGAATTCCTTGCCGATGACGCTCCATACCTGCACGTCAATCTTCGGCCCGTAGAACGCCGCCTCGTTCGCCACCTCGACATAGTTGATGCCGCTGTTTTTGAGCACCTCGCGCACCATGTCCTCGGTCTGTTTCCACAAGGCCGGCTCGTTGACGAATTTCTGGCCGAGCTTTGCCGGGTCGTGCGTCGAAAAGCGCATCACATATTTCTCAATCCCGAAAATCTTGAAATACTTCAGATACATCTCGTTCACCGCGTTGAACTCGGCGGCAAACTGCTCCGGCGTGCAATAGATGTGCGCGTCGTTCATGTTCAGCGAGCGCACGCGCATCAGCCCCATCAGCTCGCCCGATTGCTCGTAGCGGTAGCAGCAGCCGTATTCCGCGAGGCGCAGCGGCAAATCCCGGTAACTCCTCGGCGACGTTGCGTAAATGCGATGATGATGCGGGCAATTCATCGCCTTGAGGTAGTAGCGCTCTCCTAAATTTTCCTCCATCATTTTTGTTGAAATACGATGAGCGAGTGCATCAATTTCAAGTTTATCCGAGCCTTCGCCACGATTATCTGCCTCTTCCATTTCGAGTGTTTTTTCGATACGCGATACGAAAAGTTTTTCACGCTCGACCTTATCTTTTTCCTCCAAGAGAACCATCGGCGGAAACATACTCTCCGCGTAATACGGCAAGTGCCCGCTGGTCTTATACATGATCTCCTTGGCGATGACGGGCGTCTTCACCCGCTGGTAACCCGCACGGAATTCCGTCTCCTTCGCCAATTCTTCGAGGGCCTCGATGATCGCCGTGCCCTTGGGCAGCCAGAGCGGCAGGCCGGGGCCGACGAATTCCGCGTCCATCGCAAACAGACCCATCTCGTGGCCGATTTTCCGGTGGTCGCGCTTCTTCGCTTCTTCCTGCATCTTCAGCCATTCGTCGAGTTCCTTCTGGTTCGGGAACGCCGTGCCGTAGATGCGCTGGAGCTGCGCGTTCTTCTCGTCGCCGCGGTGGTAGGCGCCCGCGATGGAGAGGAGCTTGAAGGCGTTGATCTTGCTGGTCGCGGGCACATGCGTGCCGGCGCAGAGGTCGATGAACTCGCCGTTTTTGTAAAAGGAAATCGTCTCGCCCGCCGGAATGTCCGCGAGGCGGCCCGGCTTGTATTTTGTCTGCCCGGTGCCTGCGATGATTTTCACCGCTTCGTCGCGCGGCACCTCGATGCGCTCGAACTTCTGGTTCTCCCCGGCGATGCGGCGCATCTCCTTCTCGATTTTCTCCAGGTCCTCGGGCGTGAATTTGTGGTCGAGGTCGAAGTCGTAGTAGAACCCCGTGTCCGTCGGCGGCCCGATGTCGAGCTGCGCCTGCGGGAACAGCCGGAGCACGGCCGCGCCCAACACATGTGCGGACGAGTGCCGCAGTTCCTCAAGGGGAGTCATCTTCTTCATGGGAAAACGGACAATCTACCCGTTGACCCCGCCGGGGGGAAGGATTTTTTAAGGCCAATCGAATCGGGCGCAGCAAGACTGCGCCCCTACATTAGGCGGGTCGTGGGATGTGATTGGAGATTGCGTATTATTGTAGGGGCGCAATCTTGTTGCGCCCGCTGAAGCTAATATCCATTGCTTGCTGCAAGCTTGCCCGCGACACAAAAACCCGGCAGGCTGGATAATTCTCCATGAGCAAAGCCGTTGCTGTTAAGCGTAAGCCAACCCCTCCGAAGGTTTCCAAGCCTTCCATAGCCAAAGCTGCGGAGGGCAAGGAATCCCTGCCCGATGCCCGCGGTCACTTCGGCATTTATGGCGGCATCTATGTGCCCGAGACGTTGATGACGCCGCTGCTCGACCTCGAAAAAGCCTACCGCGCCGCGCGTGCCGATGTCGGATTTCAAAAAGATTTCGCCGACTTGCTCAAAAACTACGCCGGGCGTCCGACGGGTTTGTATTACGCCGAACGCCTCACCAAGCACCTCGGCGGCGCGAAAATTTATTTGAAGCGCGAGGATATGCTCCACACCGGCGCGCACAAAATCAACAACGTCCTCGGCCAGGCTTTGCTCGCGCGGCGCATGGGCAAAAAGCGCGTCATTGCCGAGACGGGCGCGGGCCAGCACGGTACGGCCACCGCCGCCGTCGCCGCGAAGTTCGGTCTCGAATGCGTCATCTACATGGGCGCGGAGGACATGCGCCGCCAGGCGCTCAATGTTTACCGCATGAAGCTGATGGGCGCGGAAGTGCGCGGGGTGGAAGCCGGGCAGAAAACTTTGAAGGAAGCCGTCAACGAGGCCATGCGCGACTGGGTGACGAATGTGCGCACGACGCACTACATTCTGGGCACGGCCTACGGCGCGCATCCCTACCCGATGATGGTGCGCGATTTCCACCGCGTCATCGGGCGCGAGGCCCGCGCGCAAATCCTCGCGGCCGAGGGCCGCCTGCCGGATGAAATCGTCGCCTGCGTCGGTGGCGGCAGCAACGCCATCGGTTTGTTTTTTGAATTTCTCGAGGAGAAAAATATCACGCTCACCGGCATCGAGGCCGGGGGCCGCGGCATCAAACCCGGCGAGCACGCCGCGCGTTTTGCCGGGGGCAAACTCGGCGTGTTGCAGGGCTGCCTGACGTATCTCCTGCAAAATGCCGACGGGCAAATCCTCGGCACCCATTCCGTTTCCGCCGGGCTGGACTATGCCGCCGTCGGCCCCGAGCACGCCTATTACCGCGACCAAGGCCGCATCGGCTACGGCTACTCGACCGATGCCGAGACGCTCGAAACTTTTCAACTCCTCAGCCGCCTCGAGGGCATCATCCCCGCGCTCGAAAGCACCCACGCCGTCGCCTACGCCGTCAAACGCGCGCCGCAAATGCGCAAAGACGCGATCCTCCTCGTCAACCTCTCCGGCCGTGGAGATAAGGACGTGCAGGAAGTCTCACGCATCTTGGAAAGGTAAGTGCTTTAGTTCTTGGTTCTTCGTTCTTGGTTACTTTCCTCCGATTATGAAAATCACGCGATTCGAGGACATCCAAGCATGGCAATTGGCCCGGGAATTAACGCGGGCAATATATGCGGCGAGCGCCCGCGATCCGTTTGCGAAGGATTTTGGCTTGCGCGATCAAATCAGGCGGGCGGCGGGATCGTTGATGCACAACATCGCCGAAGGGTTCGACGCTGGCTCCAATCCCGAATTTAAGCGGTTTTTGCAGTACGCCCAACGCTCCGCCACGGAGGTGTTAAGTCAGCTTTACGTCGCACTCGACCAAGGCTATATTACCGAATCGCAATTCACCGAATTACAAGCAATGGCGAATAAAGCCCATGCCGCCTGTGGCGGATTTATCAAATACCTTCAATCACGGATTAAAACTTGAATCCAACCAAGAATCCCACGCTTCGCCCGGGACAACTCTCGGCACAACTCCGGCCGTAAAGCGGCTGGGTTGGTTGCCTGGGTTGCAAGAACCAAGAACCAAGAACCAAGAACCAAGAACCAAGAACCAAGAACCAAGAACCAAGAACCAAGAACCAAGAACCAAGAACCAAGAACCAAGAACCAA
>DATHOB010000126.1:0-2189 GCA_035485355.1 Opitutales bacterium
TGGTGGATACCCCCGGCGCCTATCCCGGCATCGGCGCTGAGGAACGCCACGTCGCCGAGGCGATTGCGGTGAATTTGCGCGAAATGAGCGTGTTGAAGACGCCCATCATCGCCACGGTTATTGGCGAAGGCGGCTCAGGCGGCGCGCTGGGTGTGGCTGTGGCGGATATCGTGCTTATTTTGGAAAACGCGTATTATTCGGTCATTTCCCCAGAAGGCTGCGCCGCGATTTTGTGGAAAGACCGCGCCAACGCCCCCCGCGCGGCTGAGGCGCTGCAAATGACCGCCGACAAGCTTTTCAAGGCGGGAATCGTGGACGGCATTGTGCCCGAGCCGCTCGGCGGCGCGCACCTCGACCCCGCCACCGCGGCGAAGTCGCTTAAGGCCGCCATCGTGGCCAACCTCGCGAAGTTGATCGATGTGCCGACCAAAACCCTGCTCGACCAGCGCTACGCCAAATTCCGCAAACTCGGTGTCTATCACGAAACGCCGCCAGCAGTGGCGAAGGCAGTTTGATTTTTTCGCAAATTTTCACCACTTCAGCCGCAGCCCGTCATACGCCAGCCGGACATTCGTCGGCAATTTCGCCTCGGTGGCATCATGGTCCACTTGGAAAGTCATGTGCGTGAGGAAATTTTTTGGCGCGCCGATGGCTTGGGCGACGGCGGTCGCTTCATCAATCGTCATATGCGAGTGATGCGCGTGCGGACGCAATCCGTCCAGCACCACGACATCCGCCCCTCGTGCCAGCATCCGCGCCGGTTCGCCGACTTCCTTGCAGTCGCAGTAGTAAACAAATTTTTTGCCGGTGCCGGTTTCCTCGAAGACGAGGCCGAGGGTCTCCAAATCAAAATGCGGCAGTAGGATTGAGTGAATGACGCCGCCGGGGACTTCCAGCCGCCGGGGCATTTCCTGCGCGCGAAAACACGGGTAGCCCTTCGATGCCGGGCGCAGCCCCATCGCATACGGGTAAATCTGCCGGACGCGCTCCAGCCCGGCGGGGGTGCTGTACACCGGCAGGGCGTTATCGGGCAACTGGTCGCAAAATCGCCGCAGGTCGTCCATGCCCAACACATGGTCGGCATGGCCGTGGGTGAGGATGAAGAGGTCGATGGCGCGGATATCCTCGCGGACGCATTGGAGGCGGAATTCCTGCGCGGCATCGATCTGGATGCGCGTGCCGCCGAGGACGACGTGAATACTGCAACGCGTGCGCCAGTTGCGCGGATTGGCGAGGTTGAGCGTGCCGGGCGGCTGCGCTATCATCGGCACGCCTTGTGAAGTGCCGGTGCCCAGAAAGATGACTTCCATGAGTTACCCTCCTTGGGTTTGCAGTGAAACCAATGTGGATGCCGCGAAGTAACTCCCGCGGCCCAACCCTGCCCGGGCCGTGAACAACCTTAGAGCGCGGATTCGCCGCGTTCGTCCGTGCGGATGCGGACGACTTCCTCGAGGCTGGTGACGAAAATTTTGCCGTCGCCGATTTTCCCGGTCTTCGCGGCTTTGGTGATGGCGGCGATGGTCTTGACGACACCGTCCGTCGGGACGGCGATCTCGACTTTGACCTTGGGCAGGAAATCGACCGTGTATTCGCTGCCGCGGTAGATTTCCGTGTGGCCTTTTTGGCGACCAAAACCTTTGACCTCCGTTACGGTCATGCCCTCGATGCCGATTTCGGCAAGGGCTTCTTTGACTTCCTCCAACTTGAACGGTTTGATGACAGCGGTGATAAGTTTCATAAGGCGATAAGTCGACTCCACCCTATACGGTTGGACTGGCCTCTGCAAAGGAAAAATTTAAGCCTTAAACATCGGTGGGATTGTTCAGCTTGAACACGCCCGCCGCCACTGCCGCGCCCGCAAAATTCGCGACAAGGAAAATCCACAAATCCTTCCACGGCGACAGTTCCATCACCGTAACACCAACCGCCACCGCCGGGTTGAACGCCCCACCGGAAATCGGCCCGACTGCGAACGCCCCGGCCATCACCGTCATGCCAATCGCGAGGCCGTAGTAGGAATTGCCCGCCGTCGCCTTGGCCGTGGCGACATTCAAGACCACATAGCACAGCGCGAAGGTGAATAAAAATTCGGCGAGCAGCGCGTGGGGAACGTTCGTCGCCGGTGGAGGATTTCCTGGGTGAAAAAGAAAAGTCGCTGCGATGGCCGCCACGCCCGCCCCGAATATTTG
>DATHOB010000127.1:0-3057 GCA_035485355.1 Opitutales bacterium
CTGCATGACAATTGCCCGTCCTGTTTGCTCATGCCCTTGGAAACCCGCGTAGTCGATACCGTGGGCGCCGGCGACGCATTTTTTGCGATCGCCGCACTCGCCGCGAAATGCGATTTGCCGGTGGCCCTGGCGACATTCCTAGGCCAGCTGGCGGGAGCGCAAGCCGTGCGCATCGTCGGCAACACCGAACCCATTTCCAAAAGCGCACTGCTTAAAAGCGGAATGAGTTTGCTGACGTTTTAATTTCTCGTTGAGTTTCCCCAAATGACTTTTACTTCCACACGTAGACTATGAAAATCCTCCTCACTGGCGGCTGCGGTTATATTGGCACGGTGCTCACGCCCAGCCTGCTCGAACAAGGCCATGATATCACCATCGTGGACATTCAATGGTTTGGCAACTATCTCACGCCGCATCCCCGGCTCAAGATCATCCAGGGGGACGTGCGCAATGCGGACCAAATCCCCATGGCAGGCATGGATGCCGTGTTGCATCTGGCCAATGTCGCCAATGACCCGTGCAGCGATCTCAATTCGAAACTGAATTGGGAGGTCAACGCACTGGCCACAATGTTGTTGGTAGAACGCGCCATTGCCCACGGCGTCAAACAATTCGTTTACGCCAGTTCGGGCAGTGTCTATGGCGTCAAAGACGAACCGGAGGTAACCGAGGATTTATCCCTTGTGCCGATCAGCGACTACAACAAAACGAAAATGATTAGCGAACGCGTGTTGTTGAGTTATAAGGATCAAATCCTGATTCAATGCGTCCGCCCGGCAACGGTCTGCGGCTATTCTCCGCGCATGCGGTTGGATGTGGTTGTCAACATGCTCACCATGCAAGCGCTGGCCAATGGGAAAATCACCGTCCTGGGCGGTGACCAAACCCGCCCCAATATTCATATGAGAGACATGGTGCGGGTGTACCATCACTTCCTGCAACTCGGCGCGAAAGCACTAGGCATTTACAACGCAGGCTTTGAAAATATTTCTGTTTTGGACATTGCCAAGCTGGTAACCAAACACGTCCCCGCGGAGATTATCGTCAAGGAATCCAATGACCCGCGCTCTTACCGTCTTTCGTCGAAAAAGCTGCTCAGCACCGGCTTCACGCAGAAATATGGCGTGGAAGATGGAATTCGCGAAGTCATCACTGCGTTCCGCGAGGGGAAATTGAAAATGGAAGACCGCTATTTCAATATTAAGACGATGAAGGCCATTGCCAATCTGGCGTAAGCCGCATTGCATCCACTGAATGAAAACCCTCGCCGCAATTTTGGTGGAAACACGCCAGCCACTAATCGTGGACGAGGTGGAATTGCCAGCGCTCGGCATTGGCCAGACTTTGGTCGAAATTAAAACCACGCGCATCTGCGGTTCACAACTGGGGGAAATTGATGCGGTCAAAGGACCGGACAAATGGCTGCCGCATCTGCTGGGACATGAAGGCGGCGGGCGGGTGCTGGAAATTGGCCCAGGCGTAAAACATGTCAAAGCCGGCGATCATGTGGTGCTGCATTGGCGACCGGGTGCGGGACTCGAAGGGCAGCCACCGCCAAAATACAAATGGGGCGCCCGCACGGTTAATGCCGGAAACATCACGACTTTTCAGCGGCATGCTGTTATTTCCGAAAACCGCCTGACGCCGGTGCCCGCGGATCTGGACGATGACGTGTGCTGTCTTCTCGCTGATACCTTGACTACGGGATTCGGCGTCATCACCCGCGATGCCAAAATTGAGATCGGGGAGTCGGTCGTGATCATCGGCGCGGGCGGCATTGGTTTGGGCGTAATTCTCGGAGCAAAACTTGCCGGCGCTTACCCCATCATCGCCTGCGATTTATACGATCATAAACTCGAAGTCGCCAAACGTTATGGCGCGACCCACGTCATTAACACGCGCGAACAGCCGATGACGGCAACCGTGAAAGAAATTCTGAATGGAGCCGCACCCGATGCCGTGATCGACGGCACCGGGCGGCCACAAGTCATTGAGGAAGCATTCGCACTGACCGCACCCAAAGGCCGTTGTGTGATCTTTGGAGTGATGCCACACGACTTGCGCCTTTCCTTGAATACCTTGCCTTTGCATTTTGGTAAAGTGCTCACTGGCTCGGAAGGCGGCCAAAGTCGGCCGGCGCAAGACATACCACGCTTGATCCGTATGTTGCGCGACGGGGCATTTGACCCAACCGGCATGATTTCCCATCGCTGTACTTTGCCGGACGTCAATTCTGCCATTGCCAAAATGCGCGCTGGCGAGACCATCCATACGGTGATTGATCTCTAACATGGCTTCGACACCCATCACCGATCTGGAGCAAATCACCAGGCACTTGCGTTACACAGTTGTGCAAATGTCGCATCGCGCGGGCACGCCCCACTTGGCGAGTGCGCTGTCGTGTGTGGACGCCTTGACAGTACTTTATTGGCGAATTTTGCAAATTGACGCGACGCAACCAGCCGATCCTGGACGCGATCGTTTTATTTTATCCAAAGGCCACGCCGCGTCAGCATTGTACGCTGTCCTTTCCGAACGCGGATTTTTCCCGCGCACAGAATTGGAAAATTTTGCCCAACATGGCGCGGCCTTGGCCGAACAACCCGCGCCCGGCTGCGCACCGGGAGTTGAGCTGGCCACCGGCTCGCTTGGCCATGGGTTGCCGGTAGCGGTAGGTCTCGCACTGGCCGCACGGATTCAAAAGCAATCCTATCGTGTCTTTGTAGTCATGAGCGATGGAGAATGCAATGAAGGCACTGTGTGGGAGGCTGCGCTGTTTGCCGCCGCGCAAAAAATGCACCAACTTACCATCCTGGTGGATTACAATAAATGGCAGGCGACCGGCCGCAGCAACGAAGTGATGGCGCTCGAACCGCTGGCAGATAAATGGCGGGCCTTCGACTGGCAGGCCGTGGAAGTGGATGGCCATGATCTCAACGCGCTCGACGCAGCGCTGGCTGCGCCCATGACCGACCGTCCGCGCGCGATTATCGCGCATACGGTGAAAGGCAAAGGCGTGTCCTTTATGGAAGACGACAACAACTGGCATTACCGCAT
>DATHOB010000128.1:0-4240 GCA_035485355.1 Opitutales bacterium
CCGGCGCCGATGATGGGCGAATCGCCCACCCGGCCCGGCAGCTTCCACGCCGTGCCGCTGGTGGTGCACGCGCCGGAGAGATTGCCGCGCCGGTCAATCGCCAGCAGGCCGAGGGTGTCGTGGTTGGCGGCGTCAATTTTCGGCGCGGAATTTTTGTTTTCCTTGCGCCATTTTTTCCAGGCGGCTTTCGCCGCGGGCGTCAGCAAATTTTCCTTTTTGAAGCCATGCGCCCGCGCAAATTTTTCCGCGCCCGCGCCCGCCAGCATCACGTGCGGCGAGCCTTCCATAACGCACCGCGCGACCGAGACGGCGTTTTTGATGTTTTGCAAATACACCACCGCGCCGCAATTGCCCCCTTCGTCCATGATACAGGCGTCGAGTGTAACGTTGCCCTCGCAATCCGGCAGGCCGCCAAAGCCGACGTTGTTGACCTCTGGATCCAACTCGGAAACCCGCGCGCCTTGCTCGACGGCGTCGAGCGCGCGCCCCCCGGAAGCCAGCACTTTCCAGGCCGCCGCGTTGGCATCCAGACCATGTTTCCAGGTCGAAATGACGAGAGGAATACCTCCGTGCGGTGGAGCGGATCGGGAAAGTTTGGGCGACGACATTTAACCAGTCTAGATTGGGCCACCACCGTGCCAACTCCGAAAACCAGGATGAACCCGACCCCGAACCTACCGGATTTCCCTTTCACCTGTGCGCTTGCGGTCAGGCCGTTTCCGGGCGATAATGCGGGGATGAAGAACGATGTCGAGGAAGTGACGATACGCGGAGTGATGCCCACTTCCAACGGCTGCGCCATTTTCCTGGGCGGCAAGCAGAAGACGTTTGTGATCTATGTGGACCAGTCCATCGGCAACGCGATTCAGATGACGATTAACGATGTGAAAAAGGACCGGCCGCTGACGCATGACCTCATTGGGCACATCTTCAGCGCATTCGGCGTGACGGTCGAGCGCATCATCATCAACGACGTGGACGCGGGGACTTTTTTCGCGCGCATCATCCTGCAGATGCAAAATGAACTCGGCAAAAAAGTCATCGAAGTGGACGCGCGGCCCAGCGACTCGATGGTGCTGGCGCTGCAAGCCAAGAAGCCGATTTACGCCGCGCGCAAAGTCCTCGACACCGTGGAGGACATGACGGAGATTTTGGACCGGATTTTGAAGCAGGAAAACTAGGGAAACTTGTGCCGCATCCGCTTCTCCATACTTTGCCTCCGTTGCTGGAGCCCGGGCCGGCGACGGCGCTCGCGCCGATGCAGGATGTGACGACGCTGCCGTTCATGCGCGCCGTCGCCCAGCGCGGCGCGCCGGACTGGTTTTTCACCGAGTATTTCCGCGTGCATGAAACGTCCCGCCTGGAGCCGCACATTTTGGCCAGCGTCACGCAAAACGACACGGGCCGACCGGTTTTTGCCCAGATGATTGGCGAGGCGTTGCCGGATTTGGCCCGCACCGTAAAAGAACTGAGCAAACATCCGGTGGCGGGCATCGACCTGAACCTCGGCTGCCCTGCGCCGAAAGTTTACCGCAAAAATGTCGGTGGCGGATTACTGCGCGACCCGGCGAAGGTGGACGAAATTCTCGCCCTGCTCCGCGCGGAATGCCCCGGGCGCTTCACCGTGAAAATGCGCATCGGGTTTGAGACGACGGACTTTTTCGACCAACTGCTCGACAGCGTGAACCGGCACCGCGTGGACCTGCTCAGCGTGCACGGGCGCACGGTGAAGGAAATGTATCGCGCGGAAGTGCATTACGATTTCATCGCCCATGCGGTGAAACGCGCGAATTGCCCGGTGCTCGCCAATGGCAATGTGACCTCGGCGGCCAAGGCCAAACGCGTGCTGGCGGAAACGGGCGCGGCGGGGCTGATGATTGGCCGCTCGGCGATACGCAACCCGTGGATATTCCGGCAAATTCGCGAGGCCCACGCGGGCCGCACGGTGTTCCAACCCACGCTCGCCGACGCGCGCGGCTATGTGGAAGACTTGCGCGTGGCGATGTTCATGCCGGACATTCCCGACCGCGTGCAGGGCAGCCGGTTGAAAAAGTTTTTAAACTTTGTCGGGCAATCGGTGGACGCCGAAGGCAAGTTCCTTTACGACATGCGCCGCGCGGAAGGCTGCGACGCGCTCATGCGCGTGTGCGATCAATACATGATCGCCGAGGGTCGCGCCGAGCAGCCATTTTCCGAGGAGCCTTACTCCGGCTTGGTGGCGCGGCCTAATCGCGAAGAAGCGATTGAGACCGAGCCCGTGGCATGCGGATTGTTTGAATAAAGAAAAGCCCAAATTGTCCAATCGGGACAATTTGGGCTCAACTTGCGGCAAATCAATGCCGCACAAAGTACGCCGGATTAAGGCGTCAGCTTGGGCACAACGCCAGACGTTGCGGCCGGAGCGGCACCCGGAATCGGAGCGATCACAGCGGTGTTGGTGGACTTCAGGCTGTCGACGCAGGCCTTGATCTTGTCGCTATACTGCGACCACATCTCGTCGGGGGCCATGCCCGTGGCGATGAAGATGCGCTTGGGCGTGTTCACGATGTGGGCATACCAGTGCATCGTGATGCCGTTGGCGACACCGGTGTATTCGAGCACCCAATCCGTGGCGTTGGCGGGCGATTCGCTTTTAATGATCATGCCCTTCATTTGCAGGTCGAGCTTCTCGCGCAACTTGTAGTCCTCAAAATTGTCGGTGCCGGGCCAGACGATGACATTGACGGCCGGAGCGGCGGAAAACTTGCTGGTGGGCATGGGCAGGAGCGGAAGGCTCATCTGCAGGGCTTGAAGCACGGGGCCATCGGTCGGCATATCCAGGGGATTGATGCTGAAACCGTACGTCGGCATGGTGACAGGCGCGGACGTGGGCGCGGAGGCGGGGGTAGCGGCATAGATAGCCGACAAAAGAGCCAAGCCGGAGAAGTAGATAATTTTGTTACGCATGAGTCAGGGGGTTGGGTTGAGCCACAGGGGGAGCAATCTGTGACAAGGGGAAAGAGTGCCAAGTTCCATGCTTTCACGCAAGCCCGGATTGTAGCAGAAAATGGGGTGCTGGCGGAGTTGCAATTGCCCCGAATGGATGAACAATGGAGCGTCACTCCACGCGCTCGACTTTACCAACGAGGAAGATATACGACAGCGCGCCAAGAAAAGTGACGGTGCTGATGAAGATGAGGCCGGGCTGGAAATTATCCTTGGTGACCAGATAGCCGATGACGACGGGCACGGCGGCCGAAGCGAAGTTGCCGAAGAAATTGAAAACGCCGCTCGTCAGCCCCACCAGGCGTTTGGGCGCGAGGGCGGAGACCATGACCCAGGCGATCGAGGAAACCCCGTTGCCAAAAAACGCGAGGGTCAAAAATACCATGATGAGCGTATGGCTCTCCACAAAATTGGCGCCGATGATGCAGGTCGAAAGCAGCAGACCAGCGATAATGGGGACTTTGCGCGCGATGGTGGCGGACACGCCGCGCTTGACCATCCAGTCGGATAGCAGACCGGAGCAGATGACCCCGACAAACGCGCCGAGGTAGGGAATGGAATTGAGCAGGGGCGACTGGGTGAAATCAAAATGACGGTAATTTTTCAAATAGGTCGGAAACCAAGTGATGAAAAACCACATCGTGGAGTTGACGGCAAATTGCCCGAGATAAATGCCCCAAAGTTTCCGGCGGCTGAGCACAAGGCCGAGATCCGCCCAAGTGACCGGGGCGGCGGAAGAAGATTTGGTCGAGCCGAAATCAGCCAGGCCCCCGCCTTCACGAATGGAGTCAAGTTCGGCGGAGTTGATTTTTGCTGACTCGCCGGGGCCGCGGTAGAAGGCGTACCAAAATGCCCCAAACACGAGCCCGAGTGTGCCGGTGAGGTAGAATATCGACGACCAGCCGTAAAGTTTTTGTCCCTGGGCGAGCAGCGGGAGCAAGAGCGCGGGGCCGAGAAACTGGCCCGAGGTGTAGATGGCGATCGCGCGAGCACGTTCGCGGTCGGGGAACCAGGTGGTGGCGACGCGGTTGTAGCACGGATACGCGGGGGCTTCAAAAATCCCCAGCAAAAGGCGCAGGGAAAACAAAAAGACCATAGTGCTGGCGAACCCTTGCGCAAACGTGGCCACCGACCATAGCACACAGATGAGGGTGTAAAGCAATTGCGGGCGCAGGCGGTCAACCAGCCAGCCACCGGGAATCTGCACGAGAAAATAGGACCAGCCAAACGCGGATAAAACCCAGCCGAGTTGCTC
>DATHOB010000129.1:0-4126 GCA_035485355.1 Opitutales bacterium
TCGAGAAACTCCAGTCCGGCTAGGCCATGCCGCGCCGCAAAACCGCATAATTCCTTGAGGCGGACGCCCGCGCCGGCGAAAATCCGGTCGGTGCCTTCGAGGCGCAGATTTTTCCAGTGCGCGTGCGTGAGGCGCAGGACCAAACCGGGATATCCGGAATCGGCGACAATCAGATTGGAGCCACGCCCGAGGCAAAATACCGGCACAGCGGCGGACTGGGCCGCGGCCAGCAAGCGGGAAAGGTCTTCCGTGTTGGCGGGCTCGGCGTAATATTGGGCTGCGCCGCCCACGCCCAACGTCGTCTTGTCGGCGAGCGGCTCGTGGCGGCGGACAATAGTTTCCGAGTGCAAGTGAGAGCGAAGTACGTCGAACCAATCGAGGATGTTGGTGGAATTCGTCACGGCAGTGAGCAGTGTGGTGGATTCTTCGGTGAGGTGGCGGATAAAAGTCGGGGCAAATTCATCAATGTCCCCAGCTCCTACAAGCGCGATGGTAACCTCACCTGATTGCTCCGCCAATTCGCGTAGCAATATTCTTTCCAATTCGGCAAAAGATTCGCATAAGGAAATTTTATTTTCGCCAACCGACGCGGTAGCGAGAATGGCGGTACTCATGCCCTCGGGCTGGGGAGTTTCGCTGGCGGCGTAAACGGGCAGCAGGAAAACCCGGTCGGCCGCACTCAGAGCCGTGGCGAAATCGGTCGCAAATTGCTTGGTGCGCGAAAAGCGGTGCGGCTGAAAGGCGACCAACAATTTGCCCGGTGAGCGAGCCCGCAGGTTGCGCAAGAGGGCCGCAATTTCCGTCGGATGGTGCGCGTAATCGGCATAAACCGCCAATCCAGGACGGCGCAAAAGAATATCCTGACGGCGGGAAACGCCGCGGTAACCGCCAAATGGCTCGGCCGGGATTTCCCCAAAAGCGGTGTGGGCCGCGGCGAGCGCAGCACCGGCATTGGCCGCGTTGAATTCGCCGCCGAGCGGAACTTCGACCACGGATTTTTTGAAAACGCCATTGAGCGCAAGCCGCTGACGGGAACCGTCGTCCCCACTGGCACGGACGGAAAAATCGCCTTCTGGGCCAAAGGTACGGAACGGAGTGCCAGCCAGTTCGGCGAGACGACGCAGGCGCGCATCCCATTGGGGAATGAGGACAAAATGGCGGGTGCGGCGGAATAAATTAACAAAAGTCGTCTCGAGCTCGGCCTCCGTACGGTAACGATCGGCGTGGTCCCAATCGAAATTGACGGCAACCGTGATTTCAGGCGAAAAATTATCTATGGTGCCGTCGCTTTCATCCACTTCGGCGGCAATCCACGAGGCAGCGGCGTGGCGGGACGGCGGAGTTTCCGGATCGGTGAATAGGGCGCCCAGCAGATAATCGAAATCGTGGCCGGCGGCGCGCAGGGCATGGATGAGCAAGGCGGTGGTGGTCGTCTTGCCGTGGCTGCCGACGACAGCGATGAGTTTCCGCCCGCGCACGGCTTCGGCCAACATTTCACCGCGGCGCAAAGTGGCCAACCCCCGGGCGCGCGCGGCGGCGAGCAACGGATGCTGAGCGGAAATGGCGCTGGAATAAACGACTTTCGATACATCCGCCGGTAATTCCACGCAGGGTGATGCTGGAATGCCACGGCGTTCCAGCAGGCGGCGCACGGGCTCGCGCCAATGATCATCACAACCGCGAACGGAGCAACCAGCCTCGTTGAGATAAAGCGCGAGCGGAGCCATGCCCATGCCGCCGAGGCCGAGGAAGAACATGTTTTCGCGGGGAGCGCTCATGGACGCGTGGTTGATAGAATTTGGATTTTTAAAAATTAAACAGTGGCAGGCATCTCCTGCGCGGCGAACTGGCGGCTTTGCGCGGCGAGGTCTTCCAAGTCGCGCAGGAGCACATCGAGGGAGTTGGAATGCTCCATGCGTTCGAGATTGCGGCGAAAGGATTCGAGGAGGAATTCGTTGAACATGAGTTCGAGCACTTCATCGGCGAGGCGTTCCATCTCCGTCTGATCCACCGCCAGGCCGCCGCCCTGGCGTTCGAAATAACGGGCGTTTTCCCACTGATGATTGTCGGCCGCGTAGGGATAGGGCACGAGGATGGCGGGGAGACGGCAGCGAATGAATTCGGCGAGACTGCCGGCACCAGCGCGGGAAACAGTGAGATCGGCACAGGAAAGCAGCGCGGCCATATCGTCGCAAAACGGTATCATGCGCGCGACGCGGCGTTTGCCCTGGGGGTCGGCGCATTCAATCTGGCCTTCGCTGCCTTTGCCGGGCCCGGTGACACAAATGACACTGATGCCGCGCGCGGCGAATTTACCGAAATTATTGGCGAGCCATTTGTTAAGTGTGCGCGCGCCCTGGCTGCCACCGAGCACCAGCAGCACCTTGCCATCCACGGGCAGGCCCATGCGGATGCGCGCGGCGTCTTTGGGCATGGGTCGTATTTCCTGGCGGACGGGAAAACCGCAATGACGAAGCGCCTGCGGCGGGAGGCCACGCAGACGCACCCCGGGCGGAAGATAAATGCGCCGGGAAAACCCACTTAACAAGCGCACCGAGCGACCAGGCTTGCGATTGGATTCATGCAACACGACGGGAATTCCACGAAAATAACCGGCGGTGGTGATGCCCACCGTCATGAAACCGCCGAAGCCGACGATGACATCGGGGCGGTTTTGCTGCAAAAATTTCAAGGCGGTCAAGAAGCCCGCCGCTTGTGAGACCATAAACCGGCTTAACATCGCGGGCGCGAGGCCGAAGCCCGTGCCGGGGGCGATGACTGTCGGCATTTGCGGGTATTTGCGTATGAGGCGCGAGTCCACCTCCTTCTTGCTGATGAGCAAAGTAAGCTTGTGGCCGCGCGCGGCGAGACGCTCGGCGAGGGCGATTCCCGGCGACAAATGGCCGCCGGTGCCACCGCAGGCTATGGCAAAGTTGCTCATGGAATCAAAGTTCGCTGGCCCGGGGGAGAACCGGGCGCTCCCAACGACGGAAGCAGTTCATCAACAGCCCGACCAATGCAAACATTAGCATTAAATTGGTGCCCCCGTAGCTAAGGAATGGCAGCGACATGCCCTTCGTCGGCAGCAGCCCGGTGACGACACCCATATTGATGAGGGCCTGGCCGGTAAGCATCAGCAATGCGCCACAGGCGAGGGTGAACTCGTAGAGGTTGGGCGCGCGGCGCAACGCCCGCAGGCTGACGATGAAGATAATCAGGAAAATCAAGGTGACGCCCGCAGTGGCGACCAAGCCCAACTCCTCGCCGACGACCGCGAGGACGAAATCTGTGTGTGCTTCGGGGAGAAAAGCGAGTTGTTGCCTACCCTGCCCCAGCCCAACACCCGTCAAGCCGCCCGAGCCAAAGCCAAGAATACCTTGATAGAGCTGATACGCACCATCGGCTTTCACATTCGGGTCATCCATGTGCATGAATGAAAGAATGCGGCCAAAGCGCACGGGATCCAATCGCACCAAGACAGCAAACAAGGCACCGGCGAGACCAAGCGATGGAATGAGATAGGCCATCCGTGCACCAGCCAAGTAAAGGAGCACAAAGCCCACCACCCCGCACAAGGCGGCGGTGCCGAAATCCGGCTCCTTGATGATGAGCGCGGAAAATATCGTGACGATGCCCATCGGCAAAACAAAGCCGCGCCAGAATGTGGTGATGACTCGCTGATTGGCGGCGAGATAGCTGGCGACACAGATGACCAAGCCCAGTTTGCCGAAATCCGAAGGTTGGATGCGCATGCCGTGGAACTCTATCCAGCGGCGCGCGCCTTTGTGGACAGTGCCTACGTGCGAGCTCAGCACCACCACGAGCACAAGCACCGACAAGATTCCAATGACCCAACTGAAACGGCGCAGCCATTCGAGCGGCACGAGGGACATAAACACCAGCGGCACAATGGCCAAGCCGCACCACAGCACCTGGCGTTTGAAATAAAACAGCGGATCAGTCAGCGATTCCTTGCTGGCCTCCTGCCCGGCGCTACTGAGCACCACGAGGCCGAGAAGTGTGAGCGCAAGCGCGCAACCGAAGATGATCACGCCGGGGCTGGGACCACGGAAACGCGAGCGAGGAAGGGTGGCGGCAGTTGCGTTCATTCTTTAAGATTAGGATG
>DATHOB010000130.1:0-2467 GCA_035485355.1 Opitutales bacterium
AATTTATTTGGGTTTACACGCTGACGACCGATGCCCCACCCACGCCCGACCCGGGGGAAATCTCCGAAGGCCGCTGGGCCAGCCCCGCCGAACTCGACGCCTGGATGACCCGCGAACCCAAGGCGTTCACCCCCTCCTTTATCCTGGTTTGGAAACTCTGGCGCGAAAAGAATGTCTAAGCTGTTGATTCCGGCACATTCTCTGCTTTTTCTTGCCAAAACCACCGCTTCAGCCTACTTTGATCCATTGAACAGCCTACTTTCTTAACCACCATGCCACTCTTCAATTCTTCCAATCCGGCCTTCCGCAACGATCCGTTTTCGCGCGTCCAAGCGACAGGGTCCACGATGACCCTCAATGGCACGATCAACAAGATCGGCATTCTCCTACTGTTGACCACGGCATCGGCGGCGTGGACGTGGCATATCACCGACACCCAGGGGGCTTCAGCCGTAGCACCGTGGCTGTGGGGCGGTATCATTGGCGGCCTCATTGCTTCCCTGGTGACCATTTTCGTCCAGCGCGCCGCGCCGGTGACTGCGCCTTTGTACGCCGTGCTCGAAGGCTTCGCGCTCGGTGGTATTTCCAGTTTTCTCGATAAAGCCTATCAGGGTATCGCCATCGAAGCAGTGGCCCTCACTTTCGGCACGTTGTTCCTGATGTTGACGTTGTATTGGACGGGCATCGTCCGCGCGACGCCGATGTTCGTGCGCGGCGTCATCATCGCCACCGGGGCCGTCGCCCTGCTTTACGTTGTCAGCATGGTTTTCAACATGTTCGGCCATCCTCTGTCGTTCATGTATGACAGCACTCCGCTGAGCATCGGCATCAGCCTCTTTGTGGTGGCACTGGCCGCGTTCAACCTCATTTTGGATTTTGCGATGATTGAGCAAGGCTCGCGGGAAGGCGCCCCGAAATATATGGAGTGGTATGGCGCGTTTGCCCTGATGGTGACGCTCGTCTGGCTCTATATGGAAATTCTGCGGCTTCTCGCGAAAACCCAGCGCCGCCGTTAATATAACCCGGGCTTGGCTTTGAATTGGTCAAAGCTTTCCGGGTCGAGTTCATCGAGAAACCGGCTCGGCTCCAATACCGCGGGTGGGCCATTTTGGCTGACGATACGCGGGTAGAGCACATAAAGCTCGTCCTTCGCCCGCGTCGCGGCGACGTAGAACAACCGCCGCTCCTCCTCGATATCCCCGGAGTCAATCGCGCGCTTGAGGGGCAGCAATCCATCCGCCACGCCGATGATGAACACCACCGGAAACTCCAGCCCCTTGGCTTGGTGGATGGTGGTGAGGCGTATGGTATCGGCATCGGGATCAACCGAGCGGTCGCTCGTCTCCGAGTTGAGCAGCACCAACTGGGAGAGCAGCTCATTCATATCCTGGAAACGCGACGCAAAGCCGATGACGCTGTCCAAATCCTCGCGGCGGGATTCCCAATTGTCGTAGATGTTGCGGATATAATCGCCATACCAGCCCTCAATGGCGATGCGGACGACATCGGCGGGGGCAATTAATGTTTTCGAGTTTCGGGTTTCGGGTTTCGGATTTTTCCGGTCAGCGGCAAACAAGTTGCCTTGAATTGCGGCAGGAAATGCATTCGTGGCCGGTGGTTCGCCCGGATGCAGTTGCGCGGCGTTGAGCTGAATGAGCGCCTCTTCCAAATTTTGCAACGTGAGCGCGAGATCCTTGAAATCGGCGCGGGCCTCGGCGGGGAGCTTGGCGGCGACGGCATCGTCCGTCAGCGCGGCAATCAAGGTCTTGCCGTCGGCGCGGGCGGCGTGTTGCGCGGCGGCGAGGGCGCCCTCGGCTTTGCGCGGGCCGACTTTGGGCAGCAACGAGGCGAGCCGAGTGAACGCCACAGTGTCGCGCGGGTTGTGCGCGAAGCGCAAGTGCGCCGTCAAATCGCGCACATGGGCTTGCTCGAAAAAGCGCACGCCACTGGTGATGGTAAATGGCAAAGCCGTGCGCGAAAGTTCGATTTGCAAATCCATCGCCTGATAATGCGCGCGGTAGAGCACCGCAATGTCGCGCAGGGCAATGTCCTCATTGTCGCGCAATTCGCGGATGCGCGCGATGACGAAGGCCGCCTGTTGCCGGGTGTCGAGCGCCGCGATGACAATCGGCTTGCGCCCCATCTTGCGCACGGGCCGGAGGTGCTTGTGAAAGCCCGCGGCCACGTGCTGGTGGTCGAGTATGCCGTTGGCAAAGCGCAACACCTCGGGCGTGCTGCGGTAATTGATTTCGATTTTGAAAATCTGCGCGCCGGGATGCCGCTCGGGAAAACGGCGGATGTTGTCAAAATTGGCTCCCCGCCAAGTGTAAATGCACTGGGCGTCGTCGCCCACGGCCATCAACTGGTGGTCGGCGGCGATGAGGTCAACAATTTCCGACTGCAATTTGTTCGTGTCCTGATATTCGTCCACCAGCACCTGATGGAACCGTTTTTGGCAATACGTGCG
>DATHOB010000131.1:0-3151 GCA_035485355.1 Opitutales bacterium
TACTCTGCTTGCGCAGCTTTCGTGTCGCCAGCCTGCAAAAGATTGTCCAGCCCCTTGTAAACGCTCTGCTGGTGTACTTCTGCATCGCGCGCGGCCTGGTACTCTTGCGCCTTCGGGTCGGGGTTTGATCGGTTGAATCGGCTGGCTGCGTCGTACATTTGCGTTGCCGCCGTGTACTGCCTTGATGATAGGCCAACTTGGGCGGCCGCCAGAGTGCCAAAGGATGATTCCCCGCGCTTCGCGGCGCCGGGGCCAAAACCATCCATTCCGATGGGTGAAAGCCATCCCGCAGCATCCCGCAGTGCGATTTCGGTTGACCGGCTTATGCCGCCCTTGGCCACGGTGTCAATATGTGTGCCAAAACGCATGTCCCGGCCAGTGATCATGTCAATGATTGTGTGTGGTAATGGCCCGAGGCGACCGGCCGCAAATCCAGACGGGTCGGTCACCATGCGGAACATGTCCGCAACCACTGAGCGGATTGAATACGTCCGGCCTTTATAGACGACGGAAAGGGCGTTTTCGGGCTCCCAATGGCTGTTACCGTTATTAAGGCCGGCGTTGATTACTCGGGCAAGGGCGTACATCGCCGCGGCCTGCACGAAAATGGCCCGGCGCTGGGCACCCCCGTACTTGGTGAAGGCGTTGGCGGTCTGCTTTAATTCGCTCCCAAGGAAATCGGGTGCCAGGGCAATCAGCCGGTTTATGTCCATCAAAACCTTGTTACTGCCCAGCAGACGGTAGTTCTGCAGCCCAAAGGCGTCATTAGACTGCCGGGCGGAAATCTCTGCAATTTGGTCCGGGCTCAACTGCTTGCCGTATCGAGCGGTGTTCGACTCGTTGAGCGCCAGATAGTTTTTCATCTTCATTTTTGGCAGCACGTCCTTAAAAATGAAGTCCGTCATGCAGCCCGCGACGGCACCAAGGCCGGGCACATGCGCCCAGAGCCCCCCGTGCGCGCCCGTCTGGCCTTCCTCAAAACTCACCCGGTTGCTGCCAAAGCCCAATTCCAACCCGTTGCGAATACCTTCGGCTTGTTTTGGGTCGCTAAAGTCGATTTTGAATCCCTTGGTAACCGGATTTACGCCATTCCAAACGCTGTGCGTTCCCACGTTGAAAAGATGGAACATACCCAACGCCATCTTGGATGACTTAAGGAATGACGAAACCGAAATTGCTCCATGACCCAGTGCGCCAAGCGGTGTGCGCTTCATGGTTGGCCGACCGTCCAGGCCGGTGGGACCAGCCTCGGCTTGCCGCCATTTCGCCCCATTCAGCTCATTGTTGATAAACTGGAAGTGATCCGGGTGTACGAGAAAATCACCTTTGACCAAAACCGGATTGCCGGCCGGGTCGCTCCCCTTGTACTGCCATCCTTTAAGCGCCCAATGGTCAATCGATCTATACGGCCTTCCATCTTTTGTCACGGCATCGCCCGGGCGTCGTGTCGCGTCCACTAGCAACCGCTTGCCCCCACTGGGCAGCACTTCGTAATGCGCGTCGCCGGAAATCTTCACCACCGGGGTGCCGTCGGCTGATTTGGCATCTTTCAAACCCCAAATGGCCGCGCGACTGGAAAGGTTTTTGTGAAACGCTTCATTGTACACGCCAACCAGTTTTCCAATGTCCATGTTTTTCGGCTCACCCCCACGCATGATGCCATCGAAGTAAGTCGGCGTTTCGCGCTGGAGTGCAAAGAACGGGTCGCGGGGATCCAGCTTGGCCCTGAAGTTTCCGGCATTGCCTTTTCCGGATGAAGCCGCGTCAGATTTCGGCGGCGTCTTCCAAATTTGAGGCACTCCATAATTATCGCGGCCTTTGTCGATCATGCCCACGTTTTTGGCGTCCTCAAGCTTGGCTTCAAAATCGGATTTGATGCTCCCGGCGATCTGTTTTTCAGATTCGGTCAGCTTTAGTGCGGCCGCCCATGTCCGCGCGTGCGGGCTATTGATGCTTTGGAGGTCGGCCAATTGGGTGCGGAGCGTGTCCGGATCACCTTGGGCATCCAGGAACGCGGCAATCGCCTTACGCCTGAGCGGGTCGGAAACCTTGTCATCGATGGCCTTTTGCCACCGGTACGTCTCGTGCCCGGTCTGCTGGTCGGCTGCAAACCAGTCTTTCATGACACGGCGGAAATCGTCGTCTTTTGGCGGGTCATACAATCCGGATTTGAGGGCTTCCCATGCGCCTTGAGCTATCCGCCTGGTCTTGGTCACTGCGTCCTTTACGCTTCCGAGTGAATCAGCGATTTGTCGGCCAATGGCTATCCGCTGAAGCAATGGCAGTTTTGGACTGTCAATGTCGGATTTTTCCAGCCGGTCAGTCAGGTCGCGGAGTGAACGGCCAACGGGCAACGGCTGCTCTTTGGGCAGCTTGCCGGCTTCTTGGGCCGCTTTCCATGCGTCCGCGAAAGCTCCCGGCGGCATCTGCTCAAATTCGTGGTGAAACACCTCGACGGCCTGGCGGGCTGCGGTCCGCGCATTTGGCTCGCCGACAGCCTTGGCGGCATCAAGTTCCTTTAAAGCCTTCCCGTAACGGTCAATTGAGTCAGCAATGTACCCGGGCGAACGCAAAAGCTTTTCGCGCGTCTCTTTGACCGCAGCTTGGGCGTGGCGGCGTTCCTTCTGCATCTCGGTCGTGATGGCGCTTTTGCCGCCCACCGCGTGGCTTTCAATGTCGCTATTATCGCCGGGGTTAAGTCCTCGCTTCGCGTCATCAATGATCTGCTGGGCAGCCATGCTTCGAGCATTGGCTGCGTCGTGGTTCTGCTTAAGCTTCTGCCAGTCCTCAGGGGGCGTCGCGGGCGGTTCGTTTGCGGGGGCGTCTTTGGAGAGGCGCAACTTGGGTTTGGTGGCGTCGATTAACGCCTGGCGCGCACCGCCCTCGTCAAAATCGCCCTGGTGATTGGATCGGATGTGGTCAATTGCCTTGGCAATGGCATCGGCCACAGTTCCGCCCGCGCGAATGATGCCTTGCGCGATGGATACAGCCTTGTCCCAAATGTCTGCCGCAATTCCGAAAGCGTGGAGTTGACCGCCGCCGGAGATGCCGGTTTTGAGGGATTCTAGGCCGAGGGCGAGTTGCTCAGCTTTTGCTCCAATTCCGCCGGGCTCCGCGGTTTTGCCCGCTGATTTTTTAGCATCAGGTAATT
>DATHOB010000132.1:0-8140 GCA_035485355.1 Opitutales bacterium
TTGCGGGTTGCCCTTCTCGTCGCGCCCGGAGCTAAGGGCGACGGCCTCGGGCAGATCGCGAAAGTTTTCCACCGCGTGGCCGTCCACCGCGAGGATGCGGTCACCGGGGAGAAGACCAGCTTTGGCGGCCGGCGCCGGGGATGGGTCGAAGGGTTCGTCGCGCGGGATGTGGCTGGGGGGCAACTGATAGGCCGGAGTGCCGTCTTTCAATGTCTCCATCGTGGGGAAGACGTAACCGACGACCTGGGTGTCCGTCGCCGAGGGCCAGGGCACGCCGACGCCCCAGAGGAGGAGGGACAACGCGAGCGCGAAAATCATGTTGAAGACCACCCCGGCGGTGACGGTGATCATTTTGTCGAGATAGCTAATCGGCGGCAGCGCGCGGACATCCTCGGAAGGGTCGCCCTCGATACCCCGCATGTCGGCCAGTTGCGGTAGGGCCACATAACCGCCGAGCGGCAACCAGGAGAGGCGGTATTCGACGCCGTCTTTTCCCTTCCACGAAAATATTTTTGGCCCAAAGCCAATGGAAAAACGATCCACCTTCAACCCGCGCCAGCGCGCGGCGAGGAAGTGGCCCAGCTCATGCACGAAGATGGAGCCGCCGAGCAGCAGCGCAATGAACATCCACCCCCACAGGGTGGAAACGAGACTGGTGAACCAGGAGAAGTCGCTCGACATGGGTAGAGTATCCCAGACTAAACCCTTTGCCCGCGGATTGCCATGCATTTATCGCGGGAATGCCCCGGCGATTCCAAACTTTTACAAAATCGCTGGCGCTTACTTTTGCGGAGTCTGGGCCAGCAACGCCTTGAGCAATTCCCGGGAGACCACAATGTGCACGGAGTTGCCTTGGTTGACCACCTTCACTGTGACGTGATTGGCGACTTGCGGTGCGTGCCGCACCGGTGGCGGGGAGACATCGCCGCGCATCAAGCCCGCGGAAAGCGCGAAGAGCCCGAGGACGATTGCTGCCGCCGCAGGCGCTTTGAGCAGCCGCTTGGGGCGCAAGAAATACATTCCGGCCAAGGCCAGCGCCGCGCTCAACGCCACGGCGGCGATGATGGAACTGGCGGAGGATGACGCGGAGGAATCGCCGTTATCATCGGCCAGACTGGCGGCGATGGCGGGGGCATTGGCGAGTAATTTGGCCGGGATTTCGATGACGGTGGGAGTGCCCGCGCCGGATTCGGTCAATTCGAAATACACCACCGGGGCGGAAGCCGCGGGAGTGGCCGGCGTGGAAGCAGCCGGTTTGGCGGAGGCGGCTGGCGCGGCGGGAACGGTTTGGGCGGGCAAGCTCAGCGGCAGAGCAAGCAACAGGCAGGCGAGAATCGCGGTAGCGGAAGTTGGGCGGGTGTTCATGGTGGAGAGGTGGTGGAGATTAATTTTTGAATTTTTAATTTTCGGAAAAAATCATTTCGCGGGGGAAGTTTTTGCCAGCGGCGGATTGTTGGCGGCGGGCGGAGTGAGCAGAAAGGCGATATCGTGGCCTTGGAGATCCATGCCGACGCCGACGATTTGGCCCTTGGAATTGATACCATCGGCCTCAATCAATCTCAGGAACTTCGCCTGCGCGAGGGTGGCTTTGCCAACCAGGTCGTTAAGGTCCTGCATCTGGCCGTTGTGATAGAGAAACGCGCTGCCATTTTCCGGAATTTTATTGATGTCCGTTCTCCCATACTCGCCAACGACATCCCCCGCGGCGTTGATGGCGTGGGCGATGCTGCTATCGGCATCCAGCGCGCCGAGGTAATGATCTTTGCCCCCGGAGTAAAGATAAGCGACACGGGTATCCGACCCAATGACCTCCCCGGCGGCATTGATGCCACTGGGATAGAAGTCGAGGAATTCCATCCAGCCCTCGGGATGGTAAAGGAAAGCGTGCCAATCATCTTCAAACGCAAATGAAAGGTTGGGATTATCCTGCGTGGAGATAATGCCGACAATCATCCCGGAGTTGTTGATGCCATTAATTTGGCAAAAAGCATTCTTTTCGCCTTTGAACCCATCAAAAAGATCCTGCACTTTTCCCGCGCTCAATAAAAATGGGATTTGCCGCAATCCGCCACCTATGTCATCGCGCATACCCACGATTTGGCCGGAGTCGTTTAGGCCGATCACAATGGCGATGCCTCCCGCCAAGGTGGTCATTTTGCCATCAGTGTAGAGAAACGCGTGCCAGCCACCGTAGGGCAGAGAATTGGCGGTGCCTATGATTTGCCCGGAGGCGTTAATGGTTTTGGCCGAACTTTCATTACCCCCGAGGGTGCCCAAGTCTTGCATCTTGCCGTCGGTGTAAAGAAAAGCGTGGGAGTAATTTGTGTGCTTGGCGTAACCGCCCCGTCTGCCGCGTTGCTGATCGGCTGGAATCACTTCCGCCGTATCCGCGGAGCCAACGACTTGCCCGGCATCGTTGATGGCCACTGCCGAGCTGTTGCCCCCACCGAGGGTGCCGAGGGCGGTGAGCGTCCAACCATCAGTGGATGGTACTGCCGCCGGGGTGGCATTTTGCGCGCGCACGCCAAGCGGAAAAACGAGTACGCAAAGCGCCAAACCTTTGGTCAAAGTGGATTTACAGAGATTCATAGCGGGTAGAGGAGTATATTACTTGGATATGACGCAGGCCCGCGGATTTTATTAGGAAAATATTCACCGAGTGCCAGAGGCATTGGCCGGGGCGGGATGCGCCGCCGCAGACGGCGTGAGCAGAAAGGCAATATCGTGGTCGTGCAGGTCGATGCCGACGCCGACAATTTGGCCCTTGGAATTGATGCCATTGGCCAGGGTCAAAACTTTGAATCCCGCCTTGGCCAGGATGGCCGGGCCCACCACGGTGTTGAGGTCTTGCATTTTGCCATCGTGGTAGAGAAACGCCCGGCCTTTATCCGGTTCTTTATTAATGGCTCCCGAACCGTAAATTCCAACTACTTCGCCCAAAGCGTTGATGGCGTGGGCATAACTGTCATATCCATCCAACGTGCCGAGGTCTTGCATTTGCTGGTCGTGATACAAGTAGGCGTGTTGGTATGAGAGTCGACCTGGCGTGGTCCCCCAACCGATAACATCCCCGGCAGAATTGATGGCGCTCGGGTAAAATCCGATAAACTCCATCCAGCCCTCGGGGTGGTAGATGAAAGGTCTCGCTGCACCAAAAAATGACATGTCGTTGGGATCTTTTTCGTCGGAGTAAATCACCCCGGTAATCATCCCAATGTTGTTGATCCCGGCGACTTCACAACGTGGATTCCGCTCTGCTTCGTATTCCGTTAAAATGTTCTTCATCTGGCCATCGCTGTATAAAAATGGGAGCAGGAAGGCGGAAGATTGGCCTCGGCGATAGCCCACAATCTGGCCAGAGTCGTTAAAGCCGGTCACTTCCATAATGTCGTCGTTGAGGACGGTCATTTTACCATCGCTGTAATCATAAAAGTGCCAGTGGTCATCCGCGGTCATTGTTCGGCCAACAATCTGTCCTGAGGCATTAATGGCGGTCGCATAACTTACCTTTCCACCGAGTGTGCCCAAGTCTTGCATTTTGCCGTCGGTGTAGAGAAAAGCGTGGTAAAAATAATACTGCAACGGGTAGCCCCATTGGTATCCACGCCAGTTATCGTCGGGCATCAATTCCGCGGTTTCCGCCCGGCCCACCACCTGCCCCGCATCGTTGATCGAAACGGCGGAACTATTCTCCCCGCCAAAAGTGCCGAGCGCGGTAAGCGTCCAACTCTCCGTGGGTGGTGATGCCGCCGTCGTCGTGTTTTGCGCGGAGACGCCACTGGCCGCGAGCAACCCACAACACAACCAGCCCACCATGGGCCAACGAATGACCCAATGGTCGAAGGCGGGGTGAACCTTCCGGCACATGACCGGATAATAAATCAGGACAAAATATTAGCAACCGTGTTTTTACCGGTGCTTTTTCCGGGCAAAGAGGCGCAGGCCACCGAGGCTGAGGCCGAGGCTCAAGGCCACGCTGGCTACGATGGAGTTGGCAGGCGTGGGGGTGTTGCTCGCTTGGGTGGGCAGGGATTTATCCGGCGTGGCGGTGGAAGTTGCCGGCGCGGGCGGCATCGGAGGAGTGACGGTTTGGCCGTTGCCCGTGGCAATGCCCGCGAGGACATCGGTGTTGGCCTGGTTAATATCGTCCAACAATTTTTTCCGGTAGCCGCCGAGGTCGCCCAAAATTGGCGGCTGACTGCTGGTGGCGGAGGAATTGAGCAATTCGTTGAGGGCCGCGTTGAGCGAATCCACCGCAGCGATCATATTGGTTTGCGCGGTGTCGCCGCGGGTTCCGCCGGGACGGCGAGAGTTAACATTGCCGGGGATTTTCGCAAAACCGGGGGCGGAGGAATCCGCCGGGGCGGGGCCGGTGGCCAACTTATTTTCATCCGCATGCGCCTTGAGATACGCGGTGGCTTGCGCTTCGTCGTCGAGGGCTTTTTTCACATCGGCGGCGGCTTTTTCGACAAAGCCGCCGTGGTTATCCGTGGTGGCGCGACCCAAGGCGTTCTGCGCGATAATCAACGCGGCATTCACTGAGTCCAGATGCGCTTGCGCAGTGGGGCTCGGGTCGGGGCTCAGTTTGGGCGGGCCGGGGCGCTGGGGCGGAGCAGCGGCGTCACCCCAAGCGAGACTCGAGGTAAGCATCAAAAGGCTGGCGGCAAACAGGAGCGGATAATTTGTGGGATTTTTCATGGCGGTAAATGGGGGTGAAATTGGGTTATCGCGATTTATAAAAATAAAATAATATTTGAAAATATAAAGTGACCTATCCAATCCATCAGAAGGACGACGGAATCATGCTGATGGGCTTGGACACAGTGGTTTCCTCGCCAGCCTTGATCTCGATGGCCAGGCTGGAGGCGCCCTGGGAAAATCCACCCACAAAATAGCGACTGACAGTAATATAATAACGACCCGGCGGAATATCCTTCATGGTAAACTTGCCGTTTTCATCGGTGATGGCTGCGGGAGTGCCGCCCGCGCGAATGATGTTGGTGGAATTGGGCACGGGATCCCCGGATCTGACCGCCAAAAAGGATATGAGCACATTGGCGGCCTTGCCGTCCTCATCCACCACCACGCCGGAAACTGAGCCGGGTTGGGCGGAGGCATCGCTGGAAATAATCGCCGTAGCAGTGGCTTGCCGGGCGTTACGGGGAGGATTGGCGGCGCGGTTGATGGCGGTGGCCCCGGCGACGATATCCGCCGTCGCCAAACAGATATTGCGCATGATTTTGTCGCGGTAACCACCCAAGTCACCGACAACAGCGCTCGTGCCGGGATAGGGCCCAAGAACGAGATTGAGTGTGCCGGTATCCATGGCGTTGACTGCCGGGACCACCGTCGGGTAAGCATCCTGGAAAACGCGTTGGTCCAAGTTGCCCATGCCGCTAATAAAACGTAGACCGGGAAAACCGAGCCGGGCGGGGATGGCGGGCAGCGGGTCGCTCTCGGGATGCGATTGGACGTAGGCGAGGGCTTGGGCGGTATCGGACTGTGCGGCAGTCAACTCGGTGATGACCTTTTCCAAAAAAGCGGTTTCCGGAGCGGGAGTCACTTTCCGCAAGTTGTCCAGCGCGGTGTTCAATCCATCTTGCAGTGCGTGCAAACGTTCCTGCGCGGTTTCGCCCCGGTATTCCGGTGGCGGCGAATTGGCATTTATTCTCACCGTGGAGCGGACCGGGCCCAAATTGCTCACATTGGCCCGCGTCCCCATGGTCGTGGCGGAAGGCTGAGGCGGCGGCGGGGGCGGAGGAGGTGGTGGCGGTGGTGGCGGTGGTGCACCGGCCAAAGCGCGGCTGGCGGCAAAGAGGAGCAAACCAGCGGCAACGAGCAAAACCAGCGGCGCGCGCGGCAGGCGTTTGCGGGCAAAGAAATGCAAACCGCCAAGGCTCAAGCCCAGGCTCATGGCAATGCTGGCGATAACCGCAACCGGGTGATTGATGGGGCCGGGAATCACGCCATGCCCGCTGAAATAATCGTTCTCCGCCACTGCATTTAAATCGGTTCCGGCCTGGGTGAGGTCGGCGATGATTGTCGCGCGCAATCCGCCCAGGTCGCCCAGGACGGGGCCGTGATAATCCTTGGCGGGATTGTTCACCAGATTGTGCAGAGCGGAAGTCACGGCAACCAGACAATCTCCCCACTCCCCGCCCAGCCTGCGGTCGCGGTTGCCAGCCATCGGCAACTGGGGCATTTTTAGGGCATCATTCAAAGCCGGTCCGGTGGGCAAGGCATCCATTTCGGGATGGGCGGCGAGGAAGGTGGAGGCGGCGGAAACGTCCGCTTGAGCTTTTTGCAAATCCGCGAACGCCTTCGCCCCAAAGCCGGCATACACGACCCCGAGGTTTAATTTTCCAAGTTTGGCCACCGCGCCACTCATGGCCGCTTGGGCGGCATCCAGGTGCGCCCGAGCGGTGGGTGCGGCACTGGCATCCGGAACCACGGTTGCCGGATCCAGCGGGGGAATTGATCTGTAGGCTGCGGTTGTATTATTGGCCAGCGCCGTCTTGGCGGCGGGGTCGCTCATGCCAGCAAGAAAATCCAGTGCGGTTTGATTCAGGTCGTCTAAAATTTTGCCGCGCAATCCGCCGATGTCGCCGAGGAACGGCCCCAAATGATTGCCAAACATGTCGTTGCGCAGGGAATGCAGGGAATCATCCACCGCCTGCACCGAGACGAGATTTAACTTCGCGGTATTGGTGCGCAGGTATTTGTAACTCTGGCCGTAAAAAGGCGGAATAGGGGGCGGCGCGGCAGACGGCTCGGACGCCGGAGGCGCGACCAACAACGCTTTGGCCTCGGGATGCGCCTGAACATAAGCAGTGGCTTCGGCCAAATCGGCGAGGGTCTTGTCCACGTCGGTCAGAACTTTGGCGACATTGCCGCTTTCGTCGGCGACATTCCCGGCCAGGTTGGCGCCGCCCCGCAAACCCGCGGGGACGCCCGCTGCGCCGGTGCGCACGCCGGTTCCGTCGAGTTGCTTACGCAAATTCGTCAACGTGCTTTGGACATAGGCGAGATGCGTCAGCGTGGTCGGGCCATACTCGGAATCGGGGGCAAGGATGGCAGAAAAAGGAATGATGCCAATGCGCTCGATACGTGCTTCGTCGTAATACATGGCCCGGCTGAAATCCGCCCCGGCGCGGCCAAAGTCGGCGATGATTTTGGCATTGTATCCGCCCACATCGCCCAAAATGAGGGCGGCGTTGCTTTTGCCGACGTTGGTGACGAGGGTTTCGAGCGCGACATTCAGGGAATCAACGGAAAAAACCCACGTGGTGGGAATGGCATTGGGCACCACCGAGGGAAGCGCCGGCACTTTTCCCGCGCCGGCCGCCGGAATAGCGGGCAAAGTGTTGGCTTCGGGGTGCTGGGTTAAGTAGACGCTGGCATCATCAATGTCGGTCAGAGCCTGGTGCAAATCCGCAAACGCCCGATCCATGTAGCCGCCGTATTGTATGGTCATGCCGATTTTATCGAAATCGGTATAACCGTTATGGTCGGTCAAAATCTTCGTCACGGCATCCTTGGCGGCGGTCAAATGCGCCTGGGCGGTGTTGCCCACGGGGGATTGGGGCGGGCGGCGATACATCCCGGGGCCAGCGTCGGCCAAGGCGCCGCTGGCGGCAAAGAGAAGAAAACCCGCGGCAAGCAACAGAATGAGCGGGGCGCGCGGCAGGCGTTTGCGGGCAAAGAAATGCAAACCGCCGAGGCTCAGGCCCAAGCTCATGGCAATGCTGGCGAAAATCGAAACGGAGTGGGCGGAGCTATTATCGGCCGTCGCGGATTTGAGGGTAGTGGGGAGGATACCGTTAGAATAGTAATACGAATATTCCGCCGCGGCACTAAGGTCGGCCCCGGCGCGGGCGAGGTCGGCAATGATTTTCGCGCGGTTGCCGCCGAGGTCACCCAGCACAGGGCCGTGATAATCAGGCGCGGGGTTGTTCACCAAATTGCGCAGGGCGGCATTCAAAGAAATCACCCCGAGGGCCAAATGGGCGTTGATGGATGGGTTACGCGTGATGACTCCCGGCATGGGCGGCATTTTTAGCGCATCTGCGATCGCCGGGGCGGTGGTCAATGCGTCAACTTCCGGATGGGGAGTTATGTAGGCGGTTGCATTCGCGCCATC
>DATHOB010000133.1:0-2883 GCA_035485355.1 Opitutales bacterium
CGAGGAGATTTTGAACCGCGAAGCGCGCGCGCTCAATCTGGACCAGGACGACCCCATCATCCGCAGGGAATTGCGAGGGAAAATGGAGTTTACCCTCGAAGACAGCGCCAAAGCCGCCACGCCGACGGACGCGCAATTGAATGATTTTCTGCAAAAGCATGCGGCGACGTACCGCAGGCCCGATGGTTCGCTGCCTTCCCTGGCGGAAGTGCGCGATCAAGTAACCGCGGCCTGGCAATACGAACAGCGCCGCATTACCGCCAACACAGCGTATGACAAGCTGCGCGCGCGTTATGTCGTGGATATCCAAAAACCCACCGCCACTGCGGCAAATGCGACCGTGAATACATCCGCAACCGCCGCTGCGGCCACGTCCACGTCTTCCAGCAAATGACGCGTCGCATTATATTTATCTTATTCACGCTGCTGGCCATGGCCGCCGCGCCGCTGGCTCATGCGCATGAGATTCGCCCGGCGTATCTGGAATTTCAAGAAACGACGCCGGACACCTATGCGGTGCTGTGGAAAGTTCCGCTGATTAACAATGCGCCGAGCGGCTTCAGCCCATTACTGCCCCCGAATGCAAAAATTTCCGCGGGAGTTGCGCACGAAACCATTGGAGGAACCTATTACGAACACTATACGCTCACGATTCCCGGCGGTTTGACCGGCCAGACCATTGCGGTGACGGGCCCGGCGGCGGCGCTGGCCGACGTGCTGGTGCGGATTGTGCGACTTGATGGCACGGTGCAATTTTTGCGGCTCACGCCAGCGACACCCACAGCATTGGTCGAGGCCGCATCTGGAGCGTGGAAAACCGGGCTGACGTTCTTCAATCTCGGCATCCAACATATTCTTATGGGGGTGGACCATTTACTGTTTGTGCTGGGTCTGTTGCTCATTGTGCGCGACCGCTGGATGCTACTCAAAACCATCACGGCATTCACAGTCGCGCACAGCATCACGCTGGCGGTCGCGACCCTCGGCTATGCGAGCGCGCCGTTGCCGCCGCTCAATGCCGCCATTGCGCTTTCCATTTTATTTCTTGGCCCGGAAATCGTGCGCGTACAGCGGGGGCAGACGAGCCTGACCATCGAGCAGCCCTGGCTGGTGGCGTTTGCTTTTGGACTGCTCCATGGTTTTGGCTTTGCCAGCGGGCTGACCAGCCTCGGGCTGGGAAAATCGGAAATTCCGTGGGCGTTGCTTTCGTTCAACATTGGCGTCGAAGCGGGGCAGTTGTTTTTTGTGGCGGTGATTTTGCTGTTGGAACGTTCATTCAAAGTGCTGGTAATGCAATGGCCGCGTTGGGCACAGGCGTTGCCCGGCTACACGGTTGGCGGTCTGGGCGCCTACTGGACAATCCAGCGCGTTTCAATTATGCTGGCGGGCATGCGTTAATTTTTTATTTTCCTTATTCCCATGAAGAAAAATCCCCGCTGGTCTGCCCGTAAATCCGCCGTCTGGACGTGGACGGTCGTCGTGGCGTTGCTGCTGAGCACATCTTCCGCGAATGCGCATATTCTCAATGGCGAGCCGGTGAGCTTTCGAAGCGGGTTTATGCACCCACTGTCGGGTTGGGACCACATCATTGCGATGGTCGCTGTGGGCATCTGGGGCGCGCAACTTGGCGCGCCAGCCATCTGGGTGCTGCCCGTGACTTTTCCGATGATCATGTCGTTTGGCGGTTTCCTGGGCTTGATCAAGGTGCCGCTGCCGGGAGGGGAAAAATTTGTGGAATTCGGAATCGCACTTTCGGGTGTTATTCTCGGCGCGATGGTGCTCCGCGAAGCGCGCCCCAAAATCTGGATTGCGGCGGCAACGGTCGGGCTATTCGGCTTATGCCACGGTTACGCGCATGGCTACGAACTGCCGGACAAAGAAAGCGGTTTGTATTACAGCGTCGGCTTTGTCATTGCCACGGGCCTTTTGCACTTATGCGGCATCGTCATCGGCCTCGTCCACCACTGGCCGCAGGGGCGCATCGCCCTGCGCGTCTGTGGCGCGGCGATTATGCTCGGCGGCCTATATTTTCTCTATCAAGCCTTTCTACCTGAGGCGCCGGAAACGCCCGCGCCCGCAAGCAACGCCGCCAAAACCGCGGCCTTGCCCCACTCCACTTTATCGCATCATGGCATTCTCTCGTAAATGGATGCACATCGCGTTGGTACTGGCGCTAGTGCTGGCGTGGCCGGCGCGTGCTGATGCGCATTTGGTGACGACCGGCTTGGGGCCGGTGTACGACGGCATCGGCCACTGGTCGTCCACGCCGGAGGATATTATCCCCGCGCTGGCATTGGCGATATTGGCGGGGTTGCGCGGCGCACCCGCCGGGCGCAAAGTGATGTTTGTGCTGCCACTGGCGTGGCTGGCGGGAGGCGTGATTGGCATGTTGATTCCCAACTCACCCGAGCTATCGCGCCCGGTTTTATCGGGAATCATCTCGGCCACTTTTCTCGCGCCGGGGTTGCTGGCATTGTCGGATTTGGCGATTCCGCCCATGGCCGTCGCCGGATTGGCAGCGGTGGTGGGGCTCATTCACGGATTTTTTGATGCCGGAGGCCTGCGGGGAGAAGGCGCAACAACTTCCGTGGGGCTGTTGCAATTCATCGGCATGGCGGTGGTAGTGTTTGTGGTTTCCGCCCTGCTCGCGGCGTGGGTTACTTCGTTCCGCCAGCCGTGGACGCGGGTGGCGGCGCGCGTGGCGGGAAGCTGGATTGCGGCGGCGGGGCTGTTGCTGCTCGGCTGGTCGCTACGCGGAGTAGGTTGAGCAATCCTTCCATCGCCGCTTCGCACTTGCCAGCAAGGTACTGCCGGTCTATTAAAATCCTTTCCGCAATTCCCATTGCACGACTTACCAACCGCGGGCGTAGTATAGAGGTAATA
>DATHOB010000134.1:0-6145 GCA_035485355.1 Opitutales bacterium
TAATTGCGGCGGATACTGTGGTCGAATCCTTGGGATCTAGCTTGATATGCAGCGCGGGCTGTGTGTGGATTTCGCCGGTAACTACGGCGTAGGCATTTTTATCGGTCGGTGGCGTAGCGGATGCAGGCTGTGCTATTTGGCCCGTGGGATTCGCGGGCGCGGCTTGGGTCGGGACCGCCGCCTTCAGCATCGCCAACGGAATCACCATCACTGCCACTGCGGCGGCGAGCAGGAGCAGCGCGGCGCGGGTGAGCTTTTGGCGGTTGCGCGTGCCGTCGAGTATCGCGCGCAGGCGCGTTTCCAATTTCGCATGGCGGGCGACAGGCACGGACGCCCAATTTAAAAAATTGCCGCGGGCGGAGCTGGCCGCGATTGCCACCAGTTCGTGCGCGTATTCTCGCGGGGCCGGGCCGCAGCGCAGCACGAGGTCGTCGCACGCTTGTTCGCGCTCGAGGCGCATCCGCCGCGCCGCCAGCCACGCCAGCGGGTTGAACCAATACAGCGCGCAGGCGAGCGTGCCGAGCGTCTGCGTCAGCCAGTCGAGCCGCTTGATGTGGCCCAACTCGTGCAAGAGCACCAGCCGTCTGCGCGCGGGAGTCCAGCCCTCGGCCGCTTCCGGGAAAATCACCACCGGGCGCCACGCGCCCCAGGTAAACGGCATGACCGCGCCCGGAACCGCGAGCAAGCGCACCTTGCGCCGCAAACCCAATTCGCGTGTAACCTCGGCCAGCAACGCGTTCCATTCCGGTGAAGCGAGCGGCGTTCCCCGCTTCGTCAACCTGGCCGCCTGCCCACAACCGGCGAGCAAGGGCAACACGGCGAGAAGCGCGCCCACGAACCAGCAAATAAAGAAAGCCGGGAGCAGGGAGCGGGGCGAGGAACTGCCACCTTTAAACGCGGAACTTTGAACATTCAGTGCCAACGCTTTGTTTGACTGGTTTTGCGTTTCGGGTTTCGAGTTACTTGCAGATTTTAAATTTGAAACTTCCAATGGCGTTGTCTCTGCTGGCGGGACGGCGACGACATTATTAATTTCTAGTCCGTTGGTTTGGCCTACGGATATTTTTTGCGGGAAGGTCGGTATTGATTGTTGCTCCGTGCTCGGCCAGTTCACCGCGGGCAGCCAAGGCACGCGCCACGCGGGCAGGGCCAGAGACAGGGCGGGCAACAACAACGTCCCCGCCAATGCGCCGCACCACCAGGCGTGCCGCGCGGCTGCAGATTTTTTCCGCAAGCACACCGAAGCCGCCAGCGCCAGCGCCAGCAACGCGGCGGACTTCACCACGGCGTCCACCAACGCCAGCAGCACGGCCGCGTTGGAAAACGCGGAACCATCGGTCAACGGCGCGTTCATTTTTTCGCGTCCTCCCGCGTGGGCTTGTCAATCAAGGCCTTGAGCCGCGCAATTTCCTCCGACGTCAAATCCGCCGAATCAGCGTCATCCAGCAACGCGGCGACCGCGCCTTCAAGGGAACCGCCAAAAAAAGTTTCGACGACCCGGCGAATGGCAGAGCGCCCGGCGGCGGCGCGCGGACGCGTGGGCAGATACACAAAGCGCGCGCCTTCCTTTTGAATCTTCAGCAAGCCCTTGCGGACTAAAATTGCCAACATCGCGCGCACCGCCGAGTTCCCCGGCGCGTTGGGCAGCTCCGCACTGACTTCGACCGCCGTGGCGCGGCCCCGGCGGTAAATGGCGTCCATGATTTGCCGCTCGCGGCGGCTCAGTTCGAAATGGGGCGGTTTGGGCATGGGAATGAAGCGGCCTTAAGTGCGAATATTTTCGCACACATCGGCCCGTTGTCAACCCCCTAAATGCGAAAATTTTAACAGGCCGGAACTAGCCATGGAATTTGCGCTTCGGCCTTACCACTCCAGCCCGCCAACACCTTCCAATCACGCCGCTGCATTTCATACTTCACACTTCCCACTTCCCACTTCACACTTTCCCCCCTCCCCCCATGAAATATCCCTGCTTCTTTCTCCTTTCCATTTTTGTCGCGCTTACCGGTTGCGCCACGCCAGCTTCTACTGTTCCCGCAAGTTCCACTCCCGCCGCTCCGCCGGTGGATCATGTAGCCGTCACGTCGCCCGTTAACCAACCGACCGCGACATCGCCGGTTGATTATGCGATCGCCACTCCGCCGACGGATCACGTGGACATTACCCCACCTGTGGACCATGTGGCCGCAAAGCCGTTGTTCCGCGACCCCGTGTATGACGGCGCAGCCGACCCGACCATCATCTACAACCAGACGGACAAGAAGTGGTACATGTTCTATACGAATCGCCGGGCTAATGTCGCCGGGCTGCAAGGTGGTGTAACCTGGGTGCATGGCACGCCCATTGGCATCGCCACTTCCGCCGACGGCGGAGCGACCTGGCAATACGTCGACACGGCCAAAATCAATTTCAAAGACGCCGCGGCCGAGCCGACTTATTGGGCGCCCGCCGTGGTTTATGACAAAGGCCTGTTCCATATGTTTGTGACTTATGTACCGGGTGTGTTTACGGACTGGAACCACCCGCGCGATATTCTCCACCTCACCAGCACCGATCTGCTCCATTGGGACTACCAGGCGACCCTGCCGCTGGAACACCACAAGGACATCGACCCTGGCGTGCTGCATATGCCCGACGGCACCTGGCGGTTGTGGTATAAAGATGAAGCCGATAGCTCCTCCTGCCATTACGCCGACAGCCCCGACCTCTACACCTGGACGGATCATCCGAAAGTCCCCGGACTATCCGACGCCAGCGGCGAAGCCCCGCTGCCGTTCCATTGGCAGGGCAAATACTGGCTCATGCGTGACATTACCGGCGGAAACCACGGCCTCGCGGTGTACCGCTCCGACGATGCGGTGACTTGGCGGCGCGTGACGACTTTGCTGCAACAACCCGGCACCGGCCCGGATGATAATTCCATCGGCCACCACCCCGAAGTCATCCTCTCGGGTGCGCGTGCGTATCTGTTTTATTTTACCCAGTTTGGCAAACGCACTTCCATCCAAGTCACCGAATTAAAATACGACACGGAGAACGACATCCTTACTTGCGATCGCGAGGCGCCCACGATGATCAACCTGCAGCCGCCAGCCAGCCCGGAATCGGAATCAAAGTTTAATTAAGGCCCCAATTTCCGTAAAACAGCCAAATTAAAATTATTGCGCGCAATCTTCCGCAAAACCGACGCGTTTAGTGCGGTTTGTTGTAGAAGCGCACCCGCTGGGTGTAGGTCTTGCCGTATTGCTGGACAAATTGCTGCCAAACGAAGCCCTGCGGCATGCTTGTACCGTAGGATTGCAGTTGCGCCGCGCCGTCGTCCGTTAGCAACGTCACGGTGATATCGGCATAGGCCATTGATATAAAAATCGGCGGGGTTTTTGATGCAGTATATGCGTCTAGGAACGACGGATTGCTAGGAGTGGCAGTTTGAGGACCTCCGCCATAATAATATACCGGGGGGTTCAACAAACCATACTGAGTCATGGGATAAGGCTGGATCGCGGGCCCGGCGCCGCCACTGGAATTATAGCCGTAGAAATATAAAAATACGTTAAACTGCACTACGTTGTCTTCCATTATGGAGTTTTTATTTTTCGCCCCATAAATATTAATGTTCAGGTTTTTGCCCGAGCCCAGAGCGATTTGCGAGGAGATCGGCTGATCCGTCTTGTCCACAATGGCGTCGAATGCCTGCCATAATGTTTGGTTCTTGGAGTTGCCTGCTTGGCTGATACCCATCAACGGCTGCTTGTTCACGCCGAGAAATGTGGAAGCCGCATCCACCACCACGCGATGCAATTGGAACGTTTTTTGCGTACTGGATGAGTTGCCAAAGGGATCAGCATAGACCACGCGGTACTCCACCGCGCAGATATCCCCCGGAATGACCTGGCCTGCCGTCCCGCCCTGGCCGGAATCCTTCGTCTGGCGCAACTCGGGGGTGGTGTAAAAAATCAACCGCGACATGGTGGCGTCCGTCGTCGGGCTGCCAGCGGGAGATTCCGAAGTCAACGACATCCATTGGTTGCCATCGCTGCGAAAAATGGCGGTCTCCAAGTCCTGCGAAACCAAATGGAAAATCTTACTCGCCTTCTCGCTGGTATCCAAATCCTCCGAGGCGCGGTTCCAACCAGCCAAAACCTGAGTCATGACCGTCATCACCAAGGACACAATCAAAGCCATAATGGCGGTGGCGGTTAAAATTTCCACCAAAGTAAAACCGCGCCGCTGCGCCGCCGCGCGGGGTGGGAGCGCAAAAGGTAATCCGGAAAAAATGCGGAAGGACATGGCAGAGGGAATTCTGAAGAAATGCGGCGTAGGCGCTAACGCAACTTGGCCGTCGTGTAAGTGAACAAGCGCGTGGACATCGTCAGCCCGGACAGCAATTGTTGCTCAAAGCTGCTAGTGTCCTGCGTGGAAAGAATATTCGTCGTGGATACGCTGAAGGCCTGGACGTAAATCGGCAAGTAACCCTCCGGATAAATCTTGTCGTTAATACCTGACGGATCCGCGGTCATCGTGCCTTTGGAGGGAAACAACGCGGCCAAAGTGCCGGTTTGTGGCGGAGCTTGGTAAAATTGGGTCTCGTCACCCACAAGGCCAGCCTTTGGAAAATTATTCATTAAAGGCGAAGGGGAGAGCGTCATCGCGATAACGGGGCCGGCAATGCGGTTCTGCGCCACCGCCGCCACGAAACTGTCCATGGTGCGGTACATGGGCAATTCCGGTTTGGTGGGATCGTCCTGATAATTTTGTACCACGCCCAAAGCGGGCAGCGGCGTGTTCAGCTGGGCATGGTTTTTATTGAAACGCACCACGCGCTGAATAGGGGTCATATCCTGGGTGGCGCCACCCTTCGTGACCGGCACTTCATTATAAAACAGGAAAACCGTCGGCGAATTCGAATCCGATTGGAAAACCCACTCGTAAACCGTTTCGGATTGATTGACGGCATCACCATCCCAAAACGGCGCTAGTTCGATGATGGTGTTCATTTTCTCGATACAACCCGTGGCCGAATTCAAATTTTCCGCTGACTTCACATCACCCAACGTGGGCCCAATCAATCCCAGAATGGAGATTACCGCCAGCCCCATTACACCCAATGCGAGTACTACCTCGGCGAGGGAAAATCCGGGCCTGAGCCGTCGCCCCCCCCAGGCCCTAACGGTCGCGGGGGAATGGATCTTGGTGGCGGATGTGCTTGATGGAGAAAAATGCATGATAATGGGTTAAGGTTGCGCAATGTAGGTTTGCGCATATGAGTTTTGGTTAGTTGCCGCTTGATCCATCCGTGCTGATAAAATCATCGGTGCTGCGGAATGCTTCGGCCCCGCCCAGCATGCGCAATTGCACGCCGGTGAATTTCAGGCTGGGAGTCGCCCCCGTGCCCATGAAATCGATGGTGCTTTCGGTCGGGTGGATGGCCTGGCCGAGGTAAATGTTGTTGTTGCCATTGGTATTGTAGAAAAATCCATCTGGGGCAAATTCGATGAAATAATACCAATCGCCTGTTGTGTCGACTGCCTGCAGGAGTGGGAAATTCAATTGCATGACTCCCGTTGTCACCCCTGGATGGTCGTCCATTATGGTTGGGGTCTGAGGATAGGTGTAGGCGGCGGTAACCGCATTGTTTTTGGTGTCTTGGGCAAAATTGGGCAAATCCAAGGCAAACTGGCTTTGCTCGCTCGGAACAAAATACACATCCTCAGGCAAAAATGTCCCTTCGGTCTCCGCCTGCCAAACATGATAGGGCGCGGTTTTGCCATCCAGCACTCCCGCCTCGGTTTTGACTGTCGGATCGTCCGAAAATGCCGAGATCACCCCATAATAGCGCAAAATTTTCGCATCGATGGTGCCGGATTGCGGGCTGCTTCCGGGCAGCCAGTTCTTATCCGAAAAAATAATCAATCGCGCGCGGGTGTGGTTGCGTTGAGCCGCGGATTGCGCCGCTTCAACCATCACCAGTAAATTGCGCTGGGCATTACCCAATGCCATTCCCGCACTACCGCCGGTAATCGAAACCCCAACCACATACGCCAGAATTGCGATCAGGGACACCACCATCATGATTTCCACCAACGTGAACCCCCGTTGGCGGCGCAATGCGTCCAGGCCGGTCGGTCCGGCCTGCGGGTTGGAT